>NZ_JAYRUC010000002.1:0-262867 GCF_041919235.1 Pandoraea sp. | reverse complement strand
GACTGGATGTGGACTTACAATCACGAGCGCCCCAATATGGCATTGGGCGGTTTTACCCCGAAGCAGCGGCTGGCCATGGCCGCTTAGTTTCTACTTCTCGCGGCCGTGGAAAACGGGGGCATTACCATCATCGCAGTACTGTTCCTGGAACCGAATCGGATTGGCAAATTCTGCCGGGTCGTCTTGCCCCCACACCGACTTCGTCTTACCCCACGCCCGATACCGTCCCAGCCACACCACCTTGCCGGTATTGTCTACCACCTCTTGTGGCGTGCCCAGATGGTCGTTCAGATAGAACAGCGTCGTGTGCTTCGTCTTGGACCGCACCCACACCGGATTGCCATCCTTGCCCGTAGCCAGAAAGCCCGGTTCAATCAACCTCTCGTCAATCCGCGCGAGCGGCACAAACGTGCCCGGCTTATGCAGGTATAGAGACGCATGTGCGCGCGTGATGCTATGCGACCTGCTCTGCAAACAGCCGCAAGCCCGCCACGCCACACATGATGAGCGTGATGCACGTCACACGAGCGACCGAGGTCGACTCGCCGAGGAAAACCATCCCCACAACGGCGGTGCCAGCCGCGCCGATGCCCGTCCAGACCGCATACGCTGTGCCTACCGGAAGCGACTTGAGCGCCGTGGTCAGCAGCCCGATGCTGGCCAACCCCGTGATGACCGCAAAGACGCTCGGCCAAAGTCGGCTGAATCCGCTGGACCATTTCATCCCGAAGGCGAAAGCGATTTCCAGAAGCCCAGCAATACTTAGCAAAGTCCACGACATAAGGTACGACCAATGTTTCGTCGGGCGTTCCACCCGAAGGGAAAACGCACCCTCGCGCGAGGGTGCCACGCAGTAACGGCAATCTCAGCCGACGAGGAGACGGTGCGTGAAGAGACGGTGCAACGTGCGAATGAAGAGCACCACGATCGCAACGCTCAGAAAGGCAAGAATAACGCCGGCCAACGCCTTCAGCACCCACGTATCCGAGTAAGCCGCATACCTGATCGCCGCATTGGACAGTGCCGCTATCGGGAAGCTAATGGCCCACCACGAGGCGGCGAAGGGAATCGACCGGCGAAATACTTTGAAGGAGAGCGAGATGAACAGGAACAAGCCAAAGTAGAAGAGCAGGCCCGCAAACATGTCCACATGCTGGACCATATTCACGTACGCCAAAAACCCGACCTCGAACGGCGCAATCATGATAATCAGCGACGGAACCATGCCAGCCGGCAACGGCTCGTGGTGCACCACGCGAGAGAAAATCATGGTGAAGAACACCAGGGCAATCATCGTGCCGATGGCAATCGAAAACATGTTGACCTCGTGCGCCCACGCCATCGGCATGGTGCCGCCCGCCACGGCAATATCAAGCGTCGCAACGCCGGGAATCAGCCACGCCGGTGCAGCGTGCGCCGGATCTTCCTTGCCCCGGAACAACCGCCCGGCAACGATGAAGGCCAGCCCGATCGTCAGAATCGCGCCGACGGTCCAGACGACTTCACCAAACGCCGTGCTGTAAAAGCCGATCACCGACGACAACAGCAATATCGCAATCGTCACCGTGCCGAAGAAGTTGCCTGCGATAGGGTGATTGAACTCCGCTTTGACAGCCGCCGGGTACCGCACCCACTTCACGCCGTAGCCAATTGCGAGAACCAGGAACGTAAGAATGGCAACGACGCCGATGCCCTCGGCGATCGCCACATCGGCGCCAAACAGCTTATGCGCGCCGCGCCAGGCAAGCGACAGTCCGGAAATGCCCATGACCGAAGCGAACAGGTTGACGGGAAGATGTTTTATCGAGCTACGCCGCTGAACAGATCGCGTCGCGGTGGTTGCAATACTCATGATGTCCTCATTGGCTTTCGGCCATACGCTGGCGCCTCAGTGGCAGCCAGACTCGCTCGAGCCAACCTTCGCCCGCATCGTCAAGAAATTATGGGATGCGTTGCGCCAGACCGAAAGTGATGCAAAGCGACAATTTCTGCCAACGTTGCGACAAACCTTGCCATCCGCGCGAAAAGTCGCGTCAGGCCTGCTTCGAACCGATGGCGAACTGCACCGACCAATCGCGTTCACGGCACGCTTTCCTCACCTCACACACCTCACACACCTCTCACACCTCTCACACCTCTCACACCTCTCACACCTCTCACGCGCCGCAACGTTTCGCGCGGCTCTGAACGTCCAGAGCGGCAATCTGGCGATCAAGAGAGACGTGACCCATACGCCCGAGTGTTCGGCGTGCAGACCCAACATCGGCGCTACCGGTCTCAAGTGACGCAACGTGTCCGGCACGGCCTATTCGTTCGGCAACACCGGCATTTCGTGGTGCGCCCACCGCGCCGTCTTGCGATGCGAGCGCTCCTAAGACGCTCATCCAACATTCTTGCCGAACGCCACTTCGAGGCGTTGTCGACTCATGTCGCGCGAGACATTTATCCATCGTCTCTTTTCACTAATCAACGCGGGGAATAGTCGAATAATGATTCCAATCACGGCATACAGCGCTTCATCGCATGTGCCGGCGAAGGTGATCGGGCACACCGCAATGTTTTGAGTGATGCCATCGATTGCGGCCACGCGTCACCCGCGATTCGGGCGACGCGCCTTGGCTGCCAGTGTATGGCGCTCGTCACCTCACATAGAACCCTCGATGTTGTTCCCCCTAACCAAGGAGTTTATGCAATGTCTCAAATCACCACCCACGCCGTTCTCGACAACGGCATCCAATCGCTTCTGACGCCCACGGCGCTCGAATTGCTTGCGGACGATCCAATCACGTTTGCCTGGCATGACGACACGCGGCGCGTCGAGCAGCATGCGCCGCGCGATCTGCAATCGATTCAGGAGGCGTTCAACCGACACAGCCGACTGGGTTCGTCTGACGAGCTCATGATGGCAAGCGCCTGCTGCTGCTGCACGCCAGCCTGTTGCTGCACAGCGGTAGCCGTCGTCAAGGCCGCTGCCTGACGCAGGCATGTGCTTGCCCGGGCCGCTGCATGTTGCCGATGCCGCTCAGGGTGTCGTTGATTTCGCCCCCTGACTCGGCGCCGCAGTCGGCCCGGGCGCTCCTTCGCGGTCGCTTCTTCTCCGCATCTCTCATTCGCCTTACTGTCCACTTGCCGAGGTCGATTTGAACCCGAATGAAACACTTAGATTGTTGCCGATACAAATTGCCAGGGAGATGGACGGAATCGTCTTGCGCCGAGGGGTAGAGCAGATTCTCGTTCCAGACCTCAATGCACTGCTCGTCATGCGCGTGCTCCAGAAAGCGATGTTGCAGAAGCCATGCACACAGCAGGAACTCGCGGATCTGTTTGCCGGGCCGGTACGTCCGCTCGTCGAATCGCTGCTGGACTTGCTTCGGGCGAAACGCTTCATCGTGCCGACGGATGTCGACGCCATCAAGCAACCCGGCGGCGCGACTGAAAGTCCGACGGACATCTTCTACTGGCATTTCAATCAGTCCCAGACGCGTATCGCCAAAACCCTGAACGAAACATGCTGGGCCTTCGTCGGTATCAATCGGCTCAACCAGCATCTGTTGCAGGCGATGCTCGACGACGGCCTTGAGAACTACATCGTGGTCGACGACCCGATGTTGCGAAACGTCACGCTCTACGACGACGACTTCCAACTGACGTCGGCGTTCTGGCGTGAGCAGCATGACCATATTGTCGACGAGGACCGCTTCATCGACGGCCCGCGCGACGCGTGCGGCTTCGTCGTCGCGGCGTCGGAGTTCGGCGGTAGCTTCCTGCTCGAGCGCTGGAACGAATACGCGGTAACCCGGCGCATCGCGTTCTATCCGGTGTTGCTCGAGAACCTGGTCGGCTACTGCGGACCGCTCGTGATACCCACGGAATCGGCTTGCTACGCGTGCCTGCAGACGCGGCAGAATTCCAACGCCATCGGGTTCGAGGAAAGGCGCGTGATGGAGCGCCATGCGTTCGACGGACAACACGTAGCGGCTTATCACCGCTCGATGCTGCAGGTGCTGGCAAGCGTCGCCCAGTTCGACCTGGTCAAGTTCAAGTCGAACATTCAATGGGACACCGGCTCGCTTTGTGAAATCAGTCTGCTCAGCGGCGCGATGGATCGGCGCAAGTTGATGAAGGCGCCACGCTGCCCGGTTTGCAGCGGACTGCGCGAGCGTGCGCAGACAAACATCCACAAGCAACTCACTTCAACCGAAGCGTGGAATCAGATTCGCCAGCTCGAGGGCTACCATGAAGATTGATGTGCATGCGCCGCTCTCGCGCCTTACCGATATCCTGCCGTATCTCCTCGACGAACACGTTGGACTCATTCAACAGGTACGCGAACACCCGGCCGAGGCGGATTCCCCGCGGTTCCTTCGGTTCAACTGCACGGCGGCCAACACCGAGGCCTTCGGCGAGTATCAGAACTTCGCGGTGGGCGGCGGCGCCGCGACCACGCGAAGCATGGCCCTGGCCAAAGCGATCGGCGAAGCCATCGAGCGCTATTGCGCGGCGATCTACGACAAGCGGGAATTTCCGCTGGTCTCGTTCGAAGACGCCCCCTTCGATTGCGTCCACCCGACCGAGTTCGCCCTCTATTCGGACGCGCAGCACGCCTTCGACGGCTTCATGTTCGATCCGTTCACCACGACGTCGCCGGTGCGCTGGGCACCCGCCGTGGATCTGACAACCGGTGGCGTGACCCATGTGCCGGCAGCGATGGTCTACGTGCCCTATTTTTTCCAGGAGGGCGGCGACGAATCCGCCATTACGCAGCCCATCTCGACGGGCCTGTCGTGCCATTGCAGCTACCAGGAGGCCGCGCTCGGCGGCCTGTGCGAGGTCATCGAGCGCGACTGCTTCTCGATGACGTGGCAAGCACGTTTGTCCCGGCCGCGCATCCGCAACGCAACGCTGTCCGCCGACAATCGTGATTTGGTGGCGCGCTTCGAAGACGTTGGGTACCGCATCCACCTGATGAACATCAGTAATGAAACGGGCGTGCCTGCCGTGCTGGCGGTCGGGCGTCACTCGCGCGATTTTCTGCCCATTGTCGTCGCGGCGTCGGCGGCACCGAGCGCCGAAGAAGCGGTGAGAAAAGCGCTGGAAGAGTTGGCGCACACGGAGCGATACGCGTTTCAGATCAAAAGCGAAGTCGAGCCGGTGCAAGCCGACGCAGAGTTCGACAACATCCTCGGGCAGGTCGATCACGTCAATTTCTGGACTGACCCGGCGCACGTGCATCACGCGGAATTCCTGTTTCAGTCGGCGCAGACGATCGACTTCAGCGCAATGCCGAATTTGTGTGGCGACAACGCAGGCGAGCAGCTCAAGCGGTTGGTCTCACGCATCCATGAGTCAGGCTACCGCGCGCTGGTGAGTGATATCACCACACCCGACGTTCGCGATCTCGGATTGACCGTCGTGCGTGCGCTCGTGCCCGGATATCACCCGCTGTTCATGGGGTATCACCACCGCGCGCTCGGTGGCAAACGGCTTTGGACGATACCGCAGCGCCTCGGCTACACCGGCATCACGCCGGCAGATGGCGACTTCCATTATCCGCATCCATTCCCCTGAGCGGCGCGAATGGGACCTTTCTTAGCGAGAAGGACAGATGCTGAACACGAAATGGCTTGAAACAGAGCTGGCCAGCGAATCGTCGGGCACGGCCTGGGAGCAGTTCCACGAATGCTCAAAGACCGGCCACTACGACATTGGACTGCCGACCGAGCGTGTCGTGGAGGAGATGAATGGCCTCTATGAGAGCTTGCCGTACCGAAATCTGGCGAGTATTGCGCTACCCGATGCCCTGGCGCCGGTCGAGCGCGGGTTTGCCGAAACGGTGCTTGGACGCATCACCCCAAGCGCGATCCGCCCGGTATCGATCTCTCTCCTGGCGTTGCGCACTATCCTGCATTTCGCCTACGGCCTGACGCGGGACAACCACGACAACGCGCACATTCATCGAGCGTTTCGCAGCGTCCCATCGGGCGGCGCGCTCTATCCACTGGAACTGTACTTTTACCACTCAGGCTTCGTTGAAGGATTGCCCCCGGGGATATTCCACTACTCGCCAGAAGCCAACGCGTTGCATCAAGTCTCGTCCGGCAACTGTGACGACCAGCTTTCGCGCGCATTGGTGGAATTCCAACGCGATCTGCCATCGAAGCTCTCGGTGACCATTTTCATCACCGCGCTGTTCAATCGCTCGGTCTTCAAGTATCGCGACAAAGGCTATCGCTTCACTCTGTTAGAGGCTGGTCACGTTGCTCAGAACATCAATCTGGGCGCGACGGCGCTCGGCCTCGGTGTAATCAACCTTGGCGGCTTTCATGATCGACTGATCGATGACATGTTGGGTCTCGATGGACTCAATCATTCGATCCTGTATCTCAACGGCCTGTGTGCGAGAGACGATGATGACGCGCGCGGCTGAACGGAATCCGGGCGAACCTCCAGTGCAGACGGTTCACATCCGCCGAAGGCCAGGCGCGCGGCGGGTCACTGCCTATTGCTTCCATGATTTCGCGCAACTCGCGCGCGATGCCCAGGTGGACGAGCTGGGCCGACAGTGCATATTCGCCGATCTGAGCTGCGGCCCCTGGCGCGGCCATTGGCTCGCCCGTGAGTTATGCGGACAGTTGGATCTGTGCGAGCCACCGCCGATACTGCCGATCCTTCACGACGATTATCCAGGGGTCGATGCCTACGCCGATACGGTCAGCCAATTGGTCGACGCGGAAAGCAGCGGGAACCGCAACTTCGCGATGGCCTACGAGTTTGCGTGCCGCATCGCCGCACGTATTCGCGAGTACGCCATCAGTCATGTGTTTGTCGTGGCACCGAAAGACGACCTCCTATGGGGCGTCGAGAACCTTTACCTGCTCAAGCTGCTCAGCGACGCTGCCCCGCAAGAAGGCTTTCAGCTCTGGTGCATCGCTCGTTCGGACGAGGAAATGTCGCCAGTCGCCGGCATCGAATGGGTTCCGTTCAATGCGCCCGCTGCCCGTGCCTTGTCGCAGGCTGGCTGCGGGTTTGCAGGGCTGGTGCTGGAACAATGGTTGGCCGCAGCCAACCTGACGTTGCCTTGTCTGCGTGTGCGAGATGGCAGATTGCTGATCTCTCCGAACGCGAGCGCGGGAACAATGCAAGCCGCGCAATTGCAACGGCTCGCGACGCTTGCGCTGCCTAATTATCTGCGGGCCTACCTTGCGCTGCGCGCGCCGATTCAGAATGTGCCGTTGCTGCAAGCCTTTGCGGGGCAATGTTTCGCCGAAGGCGGCTACGATGCTGCGCTGAAAATTCTGGATGGCATCGATACCCGCGCGCTCGACGCGAGGCAGTGCGCCGCCGTCGAGGCGCAAAAGCAGCGCATTCTGATTGCGCTGATGCGGTTCGAGCGCACGGCACAGGGCATGCTGCCCAGCGATTCGATGCCTGACGACGTCAAGGCGTCGCTGTACCAGAGCAAGGCATGGGGCCTCGTGATGACCGGGCGCGCACGCGATGCGAACGACTATTTCGACCTTGCGCGCAAACACTTCAATCCAGACGCTTCTCCGCGTCTGGCCTTGTATTTGCTGAATATTTCCGCACTCGCGAAGTTGAAATCGGGCGACGTCGACGGGGCGCTCTTGCTGGAGAAGGAGATTGAAGCGAGCTTGCGGGACCCGCGTCGGCGGGACTGGCATCTGTTGTATATCAACGCGCTCAACCTCGCGCGCATTCACAAAAAAGTCGGCGATCTTCATCAGTCCGCGCAGTACTACCGCTTGGCATTTCATGTCACCTCGGGCGCCCGAACGGACAGCGATCTGCTGTATATGAACTTATGTCACGCACAACTCGAAACACTGCGTGGCAACACGGCCGAGGCGCTGGGTCATTGGCTGCGCGCAGCGGTCCATTGGTTGTCCAATCCACTGCCCGAAGCGCTCGCGCCGCGTGTCGCTCAAGCGGTTCTCGGCAAGCCACTGAACGACAGCGAGGCCGACGTCGAGGAAATCAGCAACGTGCTCGACAAGGCGCTCTGCACAGCAGCCGCTGAACACGGCTTGGCTTTCGTGCAAGCCGGGAAGGCCGTCGCGTTTGCCCGGTTGACCCGGCCCGGGCAGGCCGATACGTGCGTCGCGAGCGACGCCTTGACGGTCGCGCTTTCGTCGCAGGCCGTCGCGCCGTGCCCCTACGCCGGTCCGCGATACGACGCGCTCAAGCGAACGCTTACGGGCATGCTGGCGGCGTTGTTTCCCACGATGGATATGTCCCGCGTGAGCAGCATACTGTCCGACGCGCGCCACGGCATCGAATTGCCGATGACCGCACGTGAAGCATGCTGGTCGTGTTGGCGCTATGACATTCAGGATCTGCTGTATGCCGGCAGGCACTACGCCCTCGGGGGGGCCGAGGACGATGCGCTGGCAACGTTTGTCGTGCGCCCTGGCGCGGCGCTCGGGGCGATCGTGCGCGTCGGTGAGCGCCTACGGATCCACTTCAAGCGCTATCTGCCTCCGATCGAACTGGACGGCCGCGAGCGTGCCATCGTCGAGTGCCTGGACAAGCCACTCACCCTCGCGCAACTCGCCGAGCGGCTCGGTTGCTCGATTCGCACCTGCGCCATGTCGGTCCGTTTGCTGGAAGACCGACACGTCGTCGGGGTCGGGTAATGGAGAACGCCCCATGCCTCTTGGCGCGATCCGTCGCGGTCGGGCACCCACGCGAACAGGCATGGCCGCCGTGCCGTACGAGGTTCGCTTTTCCCTACGGTTACAAGCATCATGCCCATCGAAAAAATGTTAGATACCTACCCAGAGACCTCCCGCAGTGTGCGCCGCGATGTCGTGACATATTTGGATCGCCGGCCGTTGATCGCATCGTTCAAGTCGGTGAGTCGCGCCATCGACGGACGCCTGGCGCTGGATAACCTGTCGTTCGATCTGTACGCAGGCGAAATTGTCGCGCTGCTCGGGCCGAACGGGGCCGGCAAGACGACGTCGATCCGGATTCTTCTCGGTCTGAGTGGCGTGACAGCCGGTGAGGTCAGCCTGTTCGGACATAAGGCGGGGTCACGCCTTGCGCGCGAACGTACGGGCGCCTTGTTGCAAGTGGGAGAAGCGAGCGTGCCGGAGAATCTTCGGATCGAAGAGCACATCGATCTCTTTCGAAGCTACTATCCCCACCCGCTGGCAAGGTCGGAGATTCTGGACATTGCCGGACTCAAAGGGCTGGAGACACGCCGGTTCGGCAAGCTCTCGGGAGGCGAGCAACAACGCTTGTTGTTCGCACTTGCAATCTGCGGCAACCCCGATCTGCTTTTTCTGGATGAGCCAACCGTCAGTATGGACGTCGAAACACGCCGTTCGATGTGGCAGCAGATCAGACGCTTCGCTGCGGCGGGAAAAACCATCCTCCTGACGACCCACTATCTGGAAGAGGCGGACGCACTGGCCGATCGCATTGTCGTGCTGAAAGCCGGCAGGAAAATCGCAGAGGGCACGCCGGCAGAGATCAAGGCGATCAACGGGAATCGTACGATTTCCTGCAAAACCACGCTGGCCAAGGAGCGGCTCGTATGCCTCGATTCCGTACTGTCGGTGCTCGTGGATGGTCCCAAGACGCTGATATCGACTTCGGCGCCCGAGGCCACGGTTCGTGAATTGATGGCGCTCGACCCCGATTTGACCGACCTCGAACTCACCGTCGCGGCCCTCGAAGATGCATTCGTTTCGCTCACCGAGCGTCATAAAACGCCGTGACACCTTGACGTCATGGCGACGGGAGAACCCATATGAATCGAATCGATGTTGAAAACACCGCTGTCGGCTTTGGCGCGCGCGGCCGCATGGCCCGCGTATTCGTGAAAGAAGCGCAGTACGAGATTGTGAAGCTGGTCAGAGAGCGCGCCTACGTACTCTCGGTCATTGGCCTGCCAATTGTCTTTTTTCTGGTATTTGGTGTGGCACACCCGAACCAGGTGGTGCAAGGCCATCCCGTCGCCCACTATCTGCTCGCCAGCTACTCGGCCTTCGGCGCGATGGGCGCTGCCATGTTCGCCATCGGCGTGGGATTGGTGACGGAGCGCAGTCACGGCTGGCTGGAACTGAAGCGCGCTTCGCCAATGCCGACCTATGCCTATTTGTTCGCCAAGGTTCTCGCGGCACTCGCCTTCGGCGAACTGATCGCGCTCGCCTTGATTGCGTTGGGCGTGTTGACGGCCGGATTGACGATTTCCATTGCCGAGATGTTCCGGCTGATGGCCGCCATTGCGGGCGGCGTCTTTACATTCTCCGCGATCGGCGTGTTTCTGGGACTGATTCTCGCGCCCGGATCCGCCGTTGGCATTATCAATCTCGTCTATTTGCCGCTATCGCTCTGTGGCGGACTCTGGGTGCCGCTGGACATGCTCCCCAAGTGGTTGCAGACGCTCGCCCCGATTCTGCCGTCTTATCAGTTTTCCGTCGTGACGCTGCGTGCGCTTGGCTACACTGGGGGCGCGACGGACGCCGCATGGGGACTGCTCTTCGCTTACGGGGCTGCGTTCACGCTGGCAAGCCTCTGGCTCTTCAGACGTCAGGAACTGTCGCGCTAGCGATGGTCAGCCGCGCGTTCCGGGGAAGGCCGCTCGCCCGCGCGTGTGCGGGGTCGATCCGGCACGCCGCCGCTGCGTGACATGTCGCGTACTTTTGGCAGCGTTCGGGGGCATTGGCGCCGAATTACCCATTCGCTGACGACGCGGATGACGCTCACCGCTCACCGCTCACCGCTCACCGCTCACGACGCCGACGATGGAAATGTACGCGCGACCTCTCGCATGACGTCGATCAGCGCGACGGTGGCCGTCGTCGGACTGGGACCGTGAAGCAGGCCGACCGTTCGCTCGAAATGAGTGAAGCGCAACCCAACGTTGTGGAGCGCATTGGAATAGGGCGAACGCTGAACCGCGAGTTTGGAACTCAGAAACAGACATGGCAGCATGCGGGCGGCAGCGGCATTGGTCATCAGCGACGTCGATTCCATGATCACCGTCGGCATCGCGAGCCCGTGATGCGCGAATTCGGCCTCGATGGCGCTGCGCATCGGAGCGCCTCGTGGCGCCACGATCCATGGGTAGCGGGCGGCGTGTGACCACTTCGGGGCCGCTTCGCGCGCCAGGGGGTGCTGCGGTCCTCCAAAAACATAAACATCATCGTCGTTGTAGAGCGGTACCGCGTCGAATCCCGCATTCAATGCGTTCGCGTCGAGTCGACAGACCAGCAGATCGATTTCGCGCCAATGCAAACGAGGCAGCAAGCGCTCGAGTGTATCGATGCATAGATTGATGCGCGGTAGCGGACCGTCGCGTTTCATGCCCGCGAGCACGTTGGGTATCAACACACTGGCCATGCCATGGAGGACACCGACGGTGACCGGCTGACCGAGTCCGTCGCGCAACGCCTGCATCGCCGGGGCCACGCCCGCCAGATCGTTCAACACGCGCTTGGCGCGCTCGACAAGCGCCTCGCCGAATAGGGTCGGCGCCACGCGGCGAGTCGTTCGCTCGAACAGAGGCACGTCGAGCGATGCTTCGATCTCGCGAAGCCACTTCGAAAGCGCCGGTTGCGTAATCGCGCCCGATTCTGCCGTGCGCGCAAAACTACGTGTGCGCGCGAGCAGACACAACAGTTCCAGATCGCGGACCCGTAACTTTCGCAGCGCCTGCGGTAGTTGTTGCTGTATGCGGGCCGACACTTCCGCTGCAGAGTCTGCCATCTCATCCTCCCTCTATTCATCCATTCATGCGGAAAAAGTGAATTATCAAGCGCAATCTTTCATAAAAAGGCGATGAATTCGGCTGAACAATATCTGTTATTAACTATGCAGACAATTAAATCATAAGTAGTCCGATGGAATGTGGCGTTTAATGAATGCGGATATCGGTACGAAATTCTGGGTGCAGGAACCATGGAGCAACAGACATGAAGAATGAGAGAGATGTTCCCGACGATTCGACCTCGTCGGAGGGTGCGAAGGTTGGAGCCGATCGTCGTACGTTTCTCAAGTCGCTGGGCGTCGCAATAGCCGCAAGTGGGGGGATGAGCATCGCGGCGGACGCTCGGGCGACCGGGGAGAATCGGGCGGCGAGGGAGGCGTCGCCCCGCGCTGCCATGCCAGTCGAAGCGCCGCTGCATCCCCCAAAGGGCTACAACATTCTTTTCATCTTGACCGACCAGGAGCGTCAGTCAGACGCGTGGCCGATGCCGGTGCCGGGTCGCGAGCGCATGCGCCGAGAGGGCATCACCTTTGTCAATCACCAGATCGCTTCGTGCGTTTGCTCGCCGTCGCGCTCGACCATCTATACCGGTCGGCACATCCAGCATACGGGGGTGCTGGACAATGCGGGTGTGCCGTGGCAGCGCGACATGTCGACGGAGGTCCGAACCGTGGGCACCATGATGCGCGACGCAGGCTACTATTCCGCCTACCTGGGCAAGTGGCACATGAGCAAGTTGCACGTGAATCACTCGCCGTACGATGCGCCGGTCGAGCGGTACAACGAGATCATCAAGTCTTACGGTTTCAACGACTACTTCGGCGTTGGCGACATGGTCGGGGGCGTGTTGGGAGGGTATAGCTACGATCGCTTGACGACCGCCTCTGCCGTGTCGTGGTTGCGCACCCGCGCACAACAACTGGCCAGTGAGAAGAAACCTTGGTTCATCGCCGTCAATCTCGTGAATCCGCACGATGCCATGTTTCTGAATACCGATCCCGTTGGTGTCAACCGGCAGAACGCCGATGGACCGGCGGTCGGCAACGCGCGTCCGCCTCGCGATGCGATCTACGGGGCGAAGTGGGATGTGCCGCTTTCGGTCTCGCGCAAGCAGCCTTACGACGCGCCCGGCCGTCCGCTGGCGCATCGTCAGTACAACAGCGCAGAGGGCTTACTGGTCGGCAGCTATCCAATCGATGACGATCGTCTGACGATCTACCAGAATTACTACTTCAATTGCATTCGCGACTGTGACGCGAACGTTGTGACCCTGCTCGATACGTTGCACGCGCTGGGACTCGACGAGAACACCATCGTCGTGATGACGTCCGACCACGGCGACCATGTCGGCGCGCACCAGTTGGTAGGCAAGGGGCCGACGGCTTATCGAGAGCAAAACAATGTGCCGCTGGTGATCCGTCACCCAGCGTATCCGGGGGGCGTGGCGTGCCGCGCGCTGACCTCGCATATCGATATCGCGCCGACGCTCCTCGGCCTGACCGGACTCGACGCGGTTGACGTGGCCCGCATTGCCGGCAACGGCGCGCATGGCCACAACCTGACGCCGTTGCTGCGCGACCCCGGTCGCGCCCAGATCAATGCGGTGCGCTCGGCGTCGTTGTTCAACTACGCAATGCTGTTGTTCTACGATAGCGAGTGGCTTGCCTGGGAACTCAAGGTGCTGCACGAAAAAGGTGTGTCTGCTGACGAGATTCGACGACGGATCAGAACGCGACAGCCCGATTTTCGCCATCGAGGCATGATTCGCAGCGCGTTCGACGGCCGCTATCGTTTCTCCCGCTACTTCTCCGCCACTGCCTACAATCGCCCCCGAACGCTCGAGGCCTTGTTCCGCGACAACGACGTTGAACTGTATGACCTCGAAGCCGATCCGTACGAGCAGCACAATTTGGCCATGAACGTGAGAGCCAACGGCGATGTGCTCCTGGCGTTGAATGCGCGCCTGACCGAGATGATCGACGCGGAGGTGGGGGAGGACAGTCCGAACGTTCTGCCAATTCGCAACGGGCACGTTCAGTTTTTTGAAGGTTGAACCCGGCTTCATCGGCCCCGCGTGGCATGCCTCACGCGGGTGTCGGCCCGCTGAGCGATTCCGACGCTACTCCCACTCCAACGCCTTTCTGCCCCATTCGTACGCGAATCCAACGGCAAGTATGAACAGAAAGAACATCATCGCGAGAAAGCCGGGCCAGCCGACGTCTCGCATCGCGACGGCCCACGGAATCGTGAAAGCCAACTCGATGTCGAACACGATGAAGAAGATGGCGACGCGATAGTAGCGAACGTCAAACTGCTTTCGGGCGTCGCCGAACGCGTTGAACCCGCATTCATAAGGGGAATTCTTCGCATTGTCGGGCCGATGCGGCCGAATGGGCCTGGCGACCACCAGCAGCCCACCGCCGATGAGCAGGGCAACCACCAGAAAAAGCAAGACAGGGAGATATTCAGGCAGGTGCACCGCGATTCCTTGATGAGGCCAACGCCGGATGCCGGGCCGGATGGCGCTTGGGGGAGGTGCACCTTAGTCATCGGGAAGGAAATTTACGTTCGTCGTGGCGAGCGGCTTTGGGGGATGTCCCCGGCATGGCGCGTCGGCAAACGGCGTCATGTGCGCCCCAAAAATTCAATTCGTCAATTCAATCGTCATTATGACGAAAACACGCTATTTTTCGACGAATCAACGCTACATTTCATCGATCACTCTCCCTAGAATTGATGTCGTAGCGCGCGTGCAAACCTCGATTCGATCAGTTCGATCAGTTTGTTCGATTCGGCGTACCGCCGCGCCCATCACTCGACGTTTCGACTGCGGCGCTTCCAAACGGGGGAAAACATGAAGAAGATCGCTTTGCTTGGCGCTGGACACATCGGCCAGACCATCGCGCGCCTGTTGCACGATAGCGGCGACTATCAGGTGACGGTTTTCGACCGGAACGCGCAAGCGTCTGCGGCGGTGCGTGAGTACGCGCATGCCTTCGTTGAACTGACCGGCGCCGACACCGACTCGCTGAAAACGGCTGTCGCCGGCCACGACGCGGTCGTCAATGCACTGCCCTACACGATGGCGACGCGCGCAGCGACGGCTGCCGTCGCCGCGCAATGTCACTACTTCGATCTGACTGAGGACGTGGCGGCAACCCACGCGATTCAGCAATTGGCCGAGGGCGCGTCGAGCGCGCTGATGCCGCAATGCGGACTGGCCCCGGGCTTCATCGCCATTGCGGCTCATCATCTCGCCGCCACCTTCGATCAGGTCGACGCCGTGAAGATGCGTGTCGGCGCGTTGCCGGCCTTCCCCACGAACTCACTGAAATACAACCTGACGTGGAGCGTCGATGGCCTCATCAACGAGTACTGCCAGCCGTGCGAGGCGATTCGCGACGGTGTTCGACTGAGCGTTCTGCCCTTGGAAGATCTGGAGCACTTCTCGCTCGACGGCGTGGAATACGAGGCATTCAACACCTCGGGCGGGCTGGGCACGTTGTGCGAGACCTTGAGCGGGCGCGTGCGCGACCTCGACTACAAATCGGTGCGCTATCCGGGCCATGGTGCCTTGATGAAGGTGCTGCTCAACGAACTGAGGCTCAAGGACGATCAGGAAACGATCAAGACGATTCTCAAGCGCGCCGTGCCCAGTACCTTGCAGGACGTGGTGCTCATCTTCGTGGTCGTGAGCGGCCTTCGGGCCGGAGTGCTCACCCAGGAGGTATTTGCGAGGAAGATCTTCGCGGAGCGCAACAACGGGCACAGCGCCAGTGCGATTCAGATCACCACGGCATCGGCCATTTGCGCCGCCGTCGACATGTTTTTCGCCGGACAGTTGCCTCAACGCGGCTTCGTGCGGCAGGAACAGATTGCATTGCCGGATTTTCTGGCCAATCGGTTCGGTCAGGCGTACGCGCATTCGACGCATATCGAATCCCTCTCGTGACGAAAGCCCGGCACGCCGTGCAAAGGCATCGCGACAACCCGCCAAGCAGCGTTCGCCACCCCCGGGCCGTCGTTGCGACGACGCGCCCGGCGGCGCGCGCGAAGTAGCCATGTCGTTGTTGTAGTGCAGGGCGTGCACTCGGTTGCGACGAGATGGAATTTCTATATTTTTGACATTTTTGGGAGGATATTTACCCGAAAATCCTAACTGTAGGGCGATTCCGCAAGCCTTTTCTCGTTTCTCGCGCGTACGATCGAGGCACTTTTTTATCCGGGGCCGATCATGCGCGAGACAGAACCACTCCATTACTTCGATTACGCAGCCACTACGCCGGCGGATGCGGCGGTCATTGCCGCCATGTCCGACTGTCTCGGCGTGGACGGCGTCTTCGGCAACCCGGCGTCGAGTTCGCACGCGGCGGGCGTCGGTGCGCGTCGTCTCGTGGAGCGCTCGCGTGCACAGGTCGCGGCACTCATCGGGGCCGACGCTGCCGAAATCGTGTGGACGTCCGGCGCGACCGAGTCGAACAATCTCGCGCTCAAGGGGTATTCGGAACTGGCGCAGTCTCGCCCGCATCTGGTGACAAGTGCGCTCGAACACAAGGCGATCCTCGACACGATGGCCTGTCTGGAAGCCCGTGGCGTGCCCGTCACGTATCTGCTGCCATCGGCCACCGGCGAGATCAGCGCCGATGCCGTTGCGGCGGCGCTGCGTCCCGATACGGGGCTGGTGTCGGTCATGCTCGTCAATAACGAACTCGGCACGTTGACCGACGTCGCGGCCATCGCCGAGGTGGTGCATGCGGCGGGTGCACTGTTGCATGTCGATGCGGCACAGGCGCTCGGCAAGACCCCTATCGATGTCAAGGCGATGGGCATCGACCTGCTGTCGATGTCGGCGCACAAGGTCTATGGCCCGAAGGGCATCGGCGCGTTGTATGTGAACAAGAGCGCCATGGCGCGCATCGCGGCGCAGATGCATGGCGGTGGCCATGAGCGTGGCTTGCGCTCGGGGACGCTGGCCACGCATCAGATCGTCGGCATGGGGACCGCGTGCGAGCTGGCGATGCAGGCGATGACGACCGACAATGCGCGCATCGCGCAACTGAGCCGCCACCTGCTCGATGGGGTAGGGGCACTCGAAGGCGTGGTGCACAACGCCGCGCACGCCCGGCGCATTCCCCACACGCTGAGCCTGACGGTCGGGCATGCGGGGTTTTTCACGTTCATGCTCAACGGCAATCTGGCGGTTTCGTCGACCTCGGCATGCAACTCGGCCTCGGGGCGGCCATCTCACGTGCTGAGCGCGATCGGTCTCGACAGCGAAGCCGCAAGCCGCACGGTGCGCGTGAGCCTCGGACGCTTTACGACGCAAGCGTCGGTCGACTTCGCGATTGCCTGCTTCGAACGGGCCGTCAGTCAGTGCCGGGCGTTGGCCGCCTGAGCGCTGACGCTCGCTGCGGTCGCCGGCCGGGGTGGGCCCCTTGTGATACGGCGCGCAGGAGAAGGGCGGGAAGGGGGGAAGGGGAGAAGGGAAGCGGGGCGAGGGACGGGCGGGAGCGATCCATCGCCCGTTGAAGAATATTCAACGCTTCGGACGCCTGCGAGTGAGTCCTGTCGTCTTGTATGATGTTTTGAACGATGGGTGACATGGCGCAATCCAACCGTCTCATTCTCTCCCCACTCCCCACCCACCTTCACGTCGGAGGTCATTATGAGCAAAGAGAAAGAACGTCTGGACACCGGATCGACAACCGGTGCAGGCGCACCGGCAGCCAGCGATCGAAATACGCTATCGGTCGGGGCGGATGGCCCGCTGCTGCTTCACGACGTTCACTTCATCGAACAGATGGCCCACTTCAATCGGGAGAAGGTGCCCGAGCGTCAGCCGCACGCCAAGGGGGCCGGTGCCTTCGGCGTGTTCGAGACGACCGAGGACGTGAGCCGTTACACCAAGGCCGCGCTGTTCAAGAAAGGGGCCACGGTCGACATGCTCGCGCGTTTCTCCACCGTCGCTGGCGAATCTGGCAGCCCTGACACCTGGCGCGACGTACGTGGCTTCTCCCTGAAGTTCTATACCGACGAAGGCAATTACGACCTCGTCGGCAACAATACCCCCGTCTTCTTCGTGCGCGACCCGATGAAGTTCCCGCACTTCATCCGAAGTCAGAAGCGTCTGCCGGACTCGGGGCTGCGTGACAACCACATGCAATGGGACTTCTGGACGAACAACCCGGAGTCGGCGCACCAGGTGACCTATCTGATGGGCGAGCGCGGCCTGCCGCGCACCTGGCGCCATATGAACGGCTATGGTTCGCATACGTACATGTGGATCAACGCGAGCGGCGAGAAATTCTGGGTCAAGTACCACTTCCATTCCGAACAAGGCATGGCGTTCTTCTCCAACGCGGAAGCGGCGATCATGTCCGGTCAGGACGCCGACTTCCACCGCCGCGACCTGTTCGATGCCATCGCCCGGGGTGAGCACCCGAGCTGGGTCATGTCGGTGCAGGTCATGCCATATGCCGATGCCAAGAAGTACCGCTTCAATCCGTTCGATCTGACGAAGACGTGGTCTCACAAGGACTACCCGCTGATCAAGGTGGGCAAGATGACGCTCAACCGCAATCCGGAAAACTTCTTCGCGCAGATCGAGCAAGCGGCGTTCTCGCCAGGCAATACGGTGCCGGGCATTGGCCTGTCGCCCGACAAGATGCTGCTGGGACGCGCCTTCGCTTACAACGATGCGCAACGCAATCGCATCGGTACGAACTTCCACCAACTGCCGGTCAATCGTCCAAAGGTGCCGGTGCAGTCGTACATGTTCGACGGCCACATGGCATTCGAGCACAGCGGCAATGCGCCGACCTATGTGCCCAACAGCGGCGCTCGCCCGTATGCCGACCAGACCGGTCCTGCCGAGGACGGCTGGGCGTCCGACGGGGACATGGTGCGCAGCGCCTACACGTTGCATCCGGAGGACGACGATTTTTCACAACCGGGCGATCTCGTGCGCAAGGTATTCGACGACGAAGGGCGTGCACGTCTTGTCGAGACCGTGTCGGGAGCATTGCTCGCCGGGGTGCGAAGTCCCGTGCTTGAGCGCGCGTTCGACTACTGGAAGAAAATCGATCCGGAGGTCGGCGCGCGTATCGAACAAGCGGTGAAGGCCGCGAAGCGGTAAGCGGTAAGCGTTTCAATACCGACGTGCCGGTGCCGGCCGGTGACGATGCCACCCATCGTCACCGTCGTTCCGGTACGGGCGGGGCTTGGCGCCGAGTGGGCCATGCGTGTCGGAAGCTGCTGCGCATTGTGAGCGCGCGCGCTTCCTGATAGCATGGCGGCTGCTTCGCGGAGATGGCATACCTCCGGCGTTCGTTGCGCAAACCGCCCTTCCCAGGGGCTGATGATGCCTGCAAGATCCTGGCGTGCCGGGAGGTTGCGGGCTATGCGTACGAGGGCTTCTCTCGTTTTTTCCTCGTTTTCCCTCGCATCCTGATTCCCTTCCGGCAGTGTTCAGGCAATGTGTCGACGACGTCGCTCGTCTCAACGTTCTGCACCATGAAGATGTTCCACGATTCCCCATTGCGCGATCTGGTCGATGTCTTGCCGCGCGCGGCGCATGCCAGCGCGCTTGCGGCGCTCGTCGGCGTGATGGCCGGCACGGCTTCGGCCCTGTTTCTCATAGCGCTCGATTTCGCGACCGATACCCGCCTGCTGCACCCCTGGCTGCTCGGTTTGCTGCCCCTCGCCGGCTTCGCCGTGGGCTGGCTGTATCTGCGTTTCGGTGCCCGTGTCGAGGCAGGTAACAATCTGTTGATCGACGAGATTCACGATCCGCAACGCGTCGTGCCGTTGCGCATGGCGCCGCTCGTGCTCTTCGGCACGGTCGTCACGCATCTGTTCGGCGGATCCGCCGGGCGCGAAGGGACTGCCGTGCAGATGGGCGGTGCATTGGCCGATCAACTGACCCACGTCTTCCGGCTGTCCGGCGAACAACGCCGTGTGCTGCTGATGGCAGGCATTGCGGCCGGCTTCGCATCGGTTTTCGGCACGCCGCTCGCGGGCGCCGTGTTCGGCCTGGAGGTGCTTGCCATCGGACGGTTGCGTTACGACGCCTTGCTGCCGTGCGTCGTCGCGGCGCTGGTCGGCGACGCCGTCACGCGCGCCCTGGGTGTGCATCACACCGCATACACGATCGCGCCCGGCTTGTTCGCCGCGTCGATGTCGCTCACGGGCGCACTCAGTGCCGCCGCCGCCGGCGTGCTTTGCGGACTGGCCGGGATGGCCTTCGCACAGGCCACGCACGCCACCTCCGCCTTCATGAAGCGACGCATCGCCTACGCCCCGCTGCGGCCGTTCGCCGGGGGCGCGCTCGTCGCGGTGGCAGCCACGGTGCTCGGCACGCCGCAATACCTCGGCCTGGGCATCCCGACCATCGTCGACGCATTCCATACCTCGCTTCCTTGGTACGACTTTCTCGGCAAGGCGCTCTTCACTGTCATCACGCTCGGCTCGGGCTTCAAGGGCGGGGAAGTGACGCCGCTGTTCTATATCGGCGCGACGCTGGGCAACGCGCTATCGCATGTCTTGACGTTGCCAGCGGCCGTGCTCGCCGGCATTGGCTTTGTGGCAGTGTTCGCCGGAGCGGCCAACACGCCCATTGCCTCGACGCTGATGGCCATCGAGATCTTCGGCCCACAGATCGGCGGCTATGCGGCGATCGCTTGTGTGCTGGCCTACCTCTGCTCGGGACACACAGGCATCTATCGCGCGCAACGCGTCGGACTGGGCAAGCATGGCGGCGTGCCTGAAGGCGCGCGTCTCGCCGACCTGCCTGCGTGGCGCAAGGCGCGCAGGGCCGGCGCCGCAGCGACGGACGATACGCGAAGCCCCTAAGACACGCCGTGGGCGAGACCGGTGAGGGCGCGCGCAAACGCCGACGCGTTCTTCATGCCCTGATCTTCGTGATTGGTGTTGAAGAGAACGTGGGTATCGTCGGCCTGCGCGGCGATCCGTTGGACGCGCGCCGAAATGTCGATCAGTTCGCTCGCGCTGTATTCATACACGAAGCGTCCTGACGAGGCGCCGACACCTTGCCGGTTCCACGCGGCGGCATTCCGGCCATGCAGACGTAAGACGCACAGGTCGTCGCGCGTTGTCGCCCACACGGCTGGCACGGTGTTGTCGAGTCCGCCAGGACTGTCGACGATGGTATGTGCCGCCCCGGTCTCGCGCAACATCGCCAGCGTGGCGGCTTCGCGCGAGGGCGTGTCGAACCAGCTCCGGTGACGAAACTCGATCGCGTGCGGCTCGCCATCGAGCCGCCGCGCGGTCTCGAAGACGAGCGCTCGCCCGGCCCGGTCGTTTTGCACGCGCGGCGAGAACTGGAAGTGGATCGCCGCCAGTTGCCCGCTCTGACGCAACGGCTCAATCGCTTCGAGATAGCGGCGCCACAATTCGGTGCTGAGCTCGGTCGGGATGTCGTGCGGCGCAAGCCGGCGCTCCGGCCCTGGCGGCGCTTCGGCGGGAGCGCCAAGCGCCCGCGCGATATCGGCCGGGAGCGCCGAGCGCGGCGTCGCATGGCCAGTGAACGCGCGAAACGCCTTGATGTGAAAGCGAAACGACGGGGGCGTGCGCTGTGTCCAGCGCCATGCCACGGCAGGGTCGGGCAAGCGGTAGTAGCTGCTGTCGACCTCCACCAGATCGAACTGCGACGCGTAGTGGCGCAGCCGCGCCTCGGGCGTGGCGACGCCCGGCGGATAGAACCGTTGGCATGCAATGAGCGTCGGGTCGGTCCACGACGACGTGCCGATGCGAATCGTCATGCGGCCAACCAGTGAACGGTCAGCGGGGTGGAAACCAGGATTCGTCTCAATTTCCGAAGAGGCTCGATGGGCGTCGATGCCGTCGTTATAATGTATGAATATACAGTACTCGATGAGCGTACTTTCGGGCAACCGCCTGAATTGTCGTGACGCTCCAAGATCTCGCATGTCCGAACAGCCGACTGCTCCCGCCCGCGACCCGTGGGCCGAACTCAACGACCGCCAGCGCGAGGCCGTCGACTACGGCGTGGGTGACGACGGCGCGCCCGGTGGGCCACTGCTCGTTATCGCTGGGGCTGGCTCGGGCAAGACCAGCACGCTCGCGCATCGCGTGGCGCATCTGATCGTGCGCGGGGCCGACCCCAATCGCATCCTGCTGCTCACGTTCTCGCGCCGTGCCGCCGGTGAAATGGAGCGGCGCGTGGGCGCCGTGCTGCAGAAGGTGCTGGGGCTCGCGTCGTCGCAGCCGCCATCGCTGCCGTGGGCTGGAACGTTTCATGCGATCGGCGCGCGTCTGTTGCGCGACTTCGCAACGCGCATCGGTTTGTCGGAAGCTTTCACCATTCACGACCGCAGCGACGCCGAGGATCTGCTGGGACTCGCGCGGCATGAACTCGGTTTTTCCGCGACGCAATCGCGCTTTCCGCTCAAGGGAACGTGTCTTTCGATTTATTCGCGCGTGGTGAACAGTCAGGCGCCGCTCGCGGAAGTGCTCGCGAAGCACTTTCCATGGTGTGCGCAATGGGAGGCGCAACTCAAGACGCTTTTCGGCGCCTATGTCGACGCGAAGCAGGCGCAGCACGTGCTCGATTACGACGACCTGCTGCTGTATTGGGCCGAGACGATGAGCGCGCCGGAACTCGCGCGCGAACTGGGCGCACGCTTCGATCATGTTCTTGTCGATGAGTATCAGGACACCAACCGGCTGCAGGCGCAGATTCTGCTTGCCATGAAACCGGACGGACGCGGCCTGAGCGTCGTCGGCGACGACGCTCAGTCGATCTATGCGTTCCGGGCGGCGACGATCCGCAACATTCTCGATTTCCCGGGCCAGTTTGCCGAGCCTGCGCATGTGGTTACGCTCGAGCGCAACTACCGGTCCACACAACCGATTCTCGATGCGTCCAATGCCGTCATCGCCGAGTCGAGCGAGCGCTACGCGAAGGCGCTGTGGACCGATCGGCACTCGGCACGCAAGCCGCAACTCGTGAACGTGAGCGATGAAACGGGACAAGCGCGATGGGTCGCCGATCAGGTACTGGCGCAACGGGAGACTGGCACGCGCTTGATGCAGCAGGCCGTGTTGTTTCGTACCGGCAGCCATAGCGCGGCGCTCGAACTGGAGCTGACGCGACGCAACATTCCGTTCGTGAAATTCGGTGGCTTGAAGTTTCTCGAGGCGGCGCACGTCAAGGACATGCTGTCGATCCTGCGATGGGCGCACAACCCGGCTAGCCGATTGTCGGGGTTTCGCGTGGCGCAACTCATCCCCGGTATCGGACCGGTGAGCGCAACGCGCCTGCTCGACGCCATGTCGGCATCGGCCACGCCCGCGCATGTACTTGCAGACTTCAAGCCGCCGTCGGCTGCCGCGACCGATTGGCGAGCGTTCGTCGACGTTTTCACGACATTGCACGACTCGCGCCTCGCGTGGCCCGCCGATGTCGACCTGGCACTGCGCTGGTATGCACCGCTGCTCACGCAACGCTTCGATGACGCGGCCGTGCGTCAGGCCGACCTTGAACAGCTCGCGCGCATTGCGGGCACGTATGGCTCGCGTGAACAGTTCCTGACCGAACTCACGCTCGATCCCCCTGACGCCACGAGTGCACAATCCGGCCCCCCGTTGCTCGACGAAGATTATCTGATTCTGTCGACGATCCACAGCGCGAAAGGGCAGGAGTGGCACTCGGTCTATGTGCTCAACGTGGTGGACGGCTGCATGCCGTCGGACATGAGTACGGGCGACGACGAGGACATCGAGGAAGAGCGGCGGCTGTTGTACGTGGCGATGACGCGGGCAAAGGAATCGCTGCAACTGGTCGTGCCGCAGCGATTCTACGTACATCAACAAACGGGCATGGGCGATCGCCATGTGTATGGCACACGCAGCCGTTTCGTCACCGACGCGATGTTGCCGTTGTACGAAATTTTCCCAAAACCGCGCGAGGGCGATGTCCCGAAGGGACCGGTGGGCGACGTGACGGTGCATATCGATGTTGCCCGTAAACTGCGTAGCGCATGGTCGTGAAATCGCGCTGTGCCACGCGCGCACGTTGCAGGGTGGACGCGCTGGCGACCCCCGCTGACCGCGCCCCTTCGCCGGGGCGCTCGCGTTCGCCGCGTCTGCGGTGACAGGGATGGAAATTTTCCAAAGTTGCCGTCGTCCGCGCATCAGGTATAGTCGCCGCATCGGCGGCGGCGCGAGGCACACCGCCATCATGAACGTTTTGAACGTTTTGGACGTTTCGCCAGGGCTTGCCGGAACGGATGCGAGGGTGCGCGAATGCAATGGTTGGTTGACCGAATGACGTTGATGCCCACGGCGCTGTTGCTCGTGTGCATGGCGCTCGGCACGGCGCTTATCGCCGTTGTCGTCGCCTGGCTTGCACGCGTCTGGCTGTTCGATCGGCTGGCCGATCCGTCCGAGGTTCGCGGCACGGTCGCCGATGTCGTTCATGGCAGCCTGCTTGCGTTTATCGTCTTCGTGCTCGCCCACGTGTTGACCGACGTGCGGGCCAACCTTGGCCACGCAGACGATCAGGCGCTGCACGAGGCGTCGGTTGTGCGGCGTCTCGATCGCGAACTCAAGGCGGTGGGCGACGCCGATGCGCAAGCCGCGCGCGTGCTGCTGCGCGGCTACGTGACGTCTGCCGTCACCGACGAGTGGAAGACGTTGAGCACCGCCGATCCCGATCTGTCGCCAGCGACGGAAGCGGCATTGACGGCGTTTGTCGGCGCCACACGACGTGTCGTCGCGAGCCATGAGGACAGCGCCAGCTCGATTCGGACCTTGCTCGACCGTCTGGAAGAGTCGCGGCAGGGACGCTTCGAGAACTCGACGAAGACCGTGCCCGGCGTGTTCTGGTGGGTCATCTCGCTCTTCATGCTGGCGGCGATGGCGATGAATGGCCGGTATCCGGGCTCTTGGAAGGGCAATTTCATCATTGCGATCCATATGGGCGCGATCGGAATGGTGATCGCGTTGATTGTGAATCTGGACGAGCCGTTCCGCGGTGCTTCCGGCATCTCGCCCGCGCCATTGGCGAAATCGGTAGGCATCGCCGTTCCGCACTGACGCGGGACGGCGGTGTGTGTTCTTTAGGGCCGGATCGTATCCGGCTGTCGTATGCAGGAGAAGAGGACGATGTTCACGAATGTGCCCGCGCCGTCGGCGGAATCCACGCCGGAAATCGAGGCGTTCCGCGCCGGCGTCTACCGTCACTACAAAGGCAATTGTTATCTCGCGCTGGGCATCGCCCGTGCCGATGAGACCGATGAACCGGTGGTTGTCTACACGCGGCTCTATCCGCGTGACGGATTACCCATGAGTACCCGGCTGTTGCGTATCTGGAATGCGCCGGTCATGACGGACGCCGGACTCGTGCCGCGCTTCACGTTCATCGGCCACACAACGCCTGCGGCCTGAGCCGCGTGTCATTCGCCGCGTTGCGACACCTGCCAACGCCACGCCTATCAACGCCTGTCTCGGATCGCGTGCGCGATCGGCAATCCGCCTTTTTCAGGACACCCCCCAATGACTATGCTGTCCCCGATGCGTCCTCCGGCCATGACCGTTTCACAACCCTGCGCTGAGGCATTCGACGAACGCAGTCCCGGCGCCTCGGGAGCCGGCGACGCGGAATCGATCTCGAAGCCCGCGCCGCGCACGCTGCGCCGATGGTGGGCCTTGTTCGCGATTCTCCCGTTCGTGACGTCGGTGTCCGGATGCGGGTTGCTGGCCGCACCGTGCCGGGTGGCATCGGCGGGGCTGAAGATTGTACCGGGGGTGGGGGGCGTGCTGGCAGCCCCGACAGACGCGTGCGCCGCAGCCATCGACTGATCGCCTCGGCCGCGTTGTCTATGCGCCGGACGGCGGTGCGTGATTCGCGGGCAGGAATCGGCCGCAGAAAAAAAGAAAGCCCGCGCGATGCGGGCTTAAATCCATATCAGGAGGAGACATGGAGGAGACGAATTCAGTATAGGACGACGTGTTGCGATGCACCATATGTATTTTTACGTAAGTGGCCGCATGTTGCGTAGTCGCAACTGAAAATAAACTCATTGAAATCAATGGCTTATTTGATATTTCGTCGAGTGTCTTCCCTGTCTCGATCCAAGAATTCCGAGTCAATCCTCTAATTATTGTGCGCGCGCACGTTTTCTCGATGCCATTTGATCCAGGACGAAGGGCACGGAATCGCGCAGGGACGGATTGACCGTCGCATCGTGATCGAGCCCGTCATATCGATGTACGACGGTGGTCGTACCGGCTTGGGCCACATCGCGCGCAAACGCCTGTTGCATGACGACGGGCACGTCGATGTCCTTCATGCCGATGCCGATGAATACCGGATGCTTGATGTGCAGCGTTGGATAGCGAAGCGATGGGGTCAGGTTATCCAGCAGTTTCTGGATGTCCGGTTGCATGCTGTTGCCCGCGTTGAGGCCCGCAGCCGTGGAGTGATCGGTCAGCTCGCCAATGCAAAGCGTGCGGGCCTCGTTCAGCACAGGCAACGCCTGCGGCGAGAAGTAGCGCGACGCCCGTAACGTCGGATCGCGGTCGGCGGCCGACAGGAACAGATACATGGCGTAGGGAATCTTCGGGTCGGGTGCGCCCGGATCGGGTTGGCTCGCGAAAAGCATGGCCGCCGACGTCTGCGCGTTGAAATACGGCGTCCCCGTGAGGACGGTCGCGATCACTTTGACGTCTGGCGCGTACTGCGGCTGGTAGCCTGCCGCCGAGAACGCGGCATGCGCACCCTGAGATTGGCCAACGAGCACCACACGGTTCTGCAACGGAAAGACGCTGCGCGCGGCAAGCAGGCTGTCGAGCACGCTGTAGGCTTGCGCGCGCGAATTCAGATAGTGATGCAGCCCCCGCGACCCGAGGCCCGGGTAGTCGGGCGCCACGACGGCAAAACCGAGCGAGAGCCACGTGCCGAGATATTGAATGTCGCGCTGGCTGCGCACGTTGAGCGACGGCGCACACGTGCTGGCGACACCCACCGTGCCATGCGCCCACACGACGACGGGCCATCCACCGGGCGGCGTTGCGCCTTTCGGCAGGAAGACGGCGCCCGTGTCCTCGCGGGCTTCAATACCGCCAACGCCGTCGATAGAGCTGTAACGAATACGAAACTGCTCGCCCGCCTCGGGCAATCCGTGATCGGCCTCGAGCGGCTGCCGGTCGACCATGGCGCCGTGAGGAATGGTGGCGGGCGCGGCGTCGGGCGTGATTGCGTGCGCGGTACGGCCGACGACCAGACTGGCGAACAGGGCGGCGCTCGCGATGCGCCATAGGCGATTGAACATGTCGACCCATCCTCATATTGGAACTTGCATTTGAAGGGCGCGCGAATCACGATCCCGCGCTGCCCCGACGTCTGCTGCCGTTGCCTCGGCCGGTACAAATGGCGTTACGTCGTCGCTTTGCCGAGGTCTCGATCGTTTCCCGTCGTGGCGCCGTGGGCGCCGTCAGCCATGCGATGCCCGATTTTCCTGCGCTTGCGCGACGGCGGCCTGCTCGGCGGCGTCGCGCCACGCGCGGCGCGCTCGGCGCATGCGGCGCAGCGCGAGCGACGACATCGTGATCCAGCCGAACGGACGCGGATCGACGAGCATGCTGACCGCGCGAGCGTAATCGAGCACCAGGCCAGGCGTCCACGCCATCGTCTCCGCGCGCTTGCGCAATTGCGCCGCAACCCACAGCTCGGGGGTGAGCCACAGTCGCACGAATGTCCACCAGCCAGCGTCGGCACCGCCGTGCCATTGGCCGACGCGACCTTCGATGGCCGCTTCGAGCGCCATGGCCACGCTGCTCGAACAGTTGCGATGTGTGAGGTTATACGTGGCGTTCTGACGATAGGTCTGCCAAAACGCGTTCAATTGCCGAGGGCTGTAATTGCGAATGCGGACCTTGACCGTGGACGGACACCAGGCCTTCGACTCCGTTGCATAGTCCGGTTGAAACACGCCAGGCACGTCGTTTTCGCGCGTGGCGCGCAACAGTTGCCCGAATTGGTCCGGCGAGCGGTCGATTTCCTGTGCGGGATAAAGACTCACATACACGCCTTCATGGCTCTCCAGCGCGGCATGGCCTGTCGAGATGACCCCATTCTTGTCGACCGCGGCGATGTAACGATCGATCACCGGGTGGCGGCGCGCCGGCGCCTTGGACGAGCCCGATGGCGTCCACACATGCACCGTCAAGGCTGGCTCGGATTCAGCGGGCGGCCCCTCCCAGCGAGGGGCGCGCGGGCGGTCGCTCCATAAGTGGCGTTTGTCTTCCGGGCTGCCGAGAATCTGCTCGACGCGGAAGTCGCGGCGCATGCGCCGCGCACGCATGGCGAGTACCAACACATTCCAGCCGGTGAATGCGAGGCCCAACCCGATGGCGTACGGCAGCGTGCCTTTGTAGTGCGTGGGATACGGTTGGTAGAAGAAGATCGCGACGGCGATCTCGAGCAAACCGCCCGCCATGGCCCAGGCCCATCGCGGATACCTCACGACGTAGGCAGCGACGCATTGCAACAGTCCGTCGGCGAGGAACAGGGTGCCGAAGAGCATCGACAGCCAGAAGTTGCCATGCCGTTGATCGAAGAAAAGGACGAGCAACGCGGCGCCCGTGAACGTGCCGCCCTTGAGTCCGCGAACGATGCGCTGGCCTCCCACGCCGACGCTGACAATGGCGAGCGTGGCCAGCCCTTCGAGCAGCAGCAACCAGGCGAACACCTTGAGCGGGAAGTGCACCACACCGTCGAGCGCGTCGACGATCAACGCCAACCCGAAAGCGAAGAAAATCGCGCCGATCCAGATCAGGGCGCGGGCCCGGCGGCGCAAATATTCGACGCCGAGCAATAGCAGTATCAGACGTACCAACGCAGGGTCTCCATCGCATGCGCCTGTCCCGACCACCGGACATGGCGCGCACCCCGAATGCGGGAGGATTGGGATATGGCTTATTTGGCCCCTATCTTAGCGCGTGAATCGCGACCGGCCAAAAACAAAGGCGGCGCACCCCTTTTCAGGGCGCGCCGCCTGTTGCGGCCAACCGCACAGACGCAACGCCTCGCGGGGCGCTGCGTCAACCGGCCGACTCAGTCCTTCTTGCCTTCGAGCTGCGGCAGGGCGTCGTCGCTCGACGCGCTGAGCAGACCTGCCTTGGCGTAGGTCATGAGCTTTTCGCGCGTGTCGACGATGTCGAGCGTGCGCATCGTGAGCTGGCCGATACGGTCGAGCGGCGTGAAGACCGACTCGCCCTTTTCCATCGTCAGGCGTTCCGGCTTGTACGTCAGGTTCGGCGAGGTGGTGTCGAGCAGCGAGTAGTCGTTGCCGCGACGCAGCTCGATGGTCACTTCGCCGGTCACCGCGCGCGCCACCCAGCGTTGGGCCGACTCGCGCAGCATGATGGCTTGCGGGTCGAACCAGCGGCCCTGATACAGCAGACGGCCCAGGCGGCGACCGCTCTCGCGATATTGCTCGATGGTGTCTTCGTTATGAATGCCGGTCACGAGACGCTCGTACGCGATGAACAGTAGCGCGAGACCCGGGGCTTCATAGATGCCGCGGCTCTTCGCTTCGATGATACGGTTCTCGATCTGATCGCTCATGCCCAGGCCGTGACGGCCGCCGATGCGATTGGCTTCTTCGAACAGGTCGACGGCGCTGGCGAATGTCTTGCCATTGAGGGCCACCGGCTGGCCTTCTTCGAAGCGCACGGTGACGGTTTCAGCCTTGATCGCGCAGTCGTCGCGCCAGAACGGCACGCCCATGATCGGCTGGACGATCTTGATGCCCGAATTCAGATGCTCGAGGTCCTTGGCTTCGTGCGTCGCCCCCAGCATGTTCGAGTCCGTCGAATACGCCTTCTCGACCGACATCTTGTAATCGAAACCGTTGGCGATCAGGAATTCCGACATCTCCTTGCGGCCACCGAGTTCATCGATGAACGTCTGATCCAGCCACGGCTTGTAGATTTGCAGGCCCGGATTGGTCAAGAGACCGTAGCGATAAAAGCGCTCGATGTCATTGCCCTTGAACGTGCTGCCATCGCCCCAAATATTGACGTCATCTTCCTTCATCGCGGCGACGAGCATGGTGCCCGTGACGGCGCGGCCGATCGGCGTGGTGTTGAAGTACGTGACACCGGCGGTCGAGATGTGGAAGGCACCCGACTGCAACGCGGCAATACCTTCGGCCACGAGCTGCGCACGGCAGTCGATGAGACGGGCGTTCTCGGCGCCGTAAGCCATGGCGCGGCGCGGGATATCGTCGTAGTCGGGTTCGTCCGGCTGACCCAGATTGGCCGTGTAAGCGTAGGGAATTGCGCCTTTCTTGCGCATCCAAAGCAGCGCAGCGCTAGTGTCGAGACCGCCTGAAAAGGCGATACCGACCCGTTGTCCCGTGGGAATGTGTTGCAGAATCGTGGTCATCGGCATGGAAAAGCTGGGTTTTTAACCTGTCAAGTATCCCCGTCCGGGCTATGGATGGTCAAGTCTGACGGCCGATTCCCGTGCACCGGGACGCTCGGCTTTCCCCCAAATCGTCACCATTGCGCGCCCGCCACACTGCATGCCGACGACAGGAAGTCGGAAAATGCGCGAATCACGAGCGATGCCTGACGATGCTGCGGGTAGACCACGTGAATCGCCGACGGCGCGGGCGCAAATTCGTCGAGCACCGTCACCAGCCGCCCGCTCAACAAGGCCGGCGCGACAATGAATACCGGCAGCCATGTGATGCCAAGTCCGGCCACGGCGGCGTCGCGCGCCAGTTCGCCGTTGTTCACGCGCAAGCGTCCGGCCACGGGAATTTCGACCGAGTGGCCGTCCCGCGTGTAGGTCCAATTCACGCGCTGGCTGTGTCCATAGGGCAGCAGCGCGTGGGCGTGCAGGTCGTCCGGCGTTTGCGGCGCATCGTGCGTTTCGAGATAGCGCGGGCTGGCGCACGTGACCATCCGCATGGGTGCGATCGCCCGGGCGATGAGCGACGAGTCGGCCAGCGCACCGATGCGCACGGCCACATCGTAGCCTTCGCCGATGATGTCGACGGTACGGTCGTTCAACTCCAGCTCGATCGTGACGTCCGGAAAGGTCGTGAGGAACGACGGAATGACCGATCCGAGAAACATCGTACCGAACGACATCGGCGCGGAGACCCGCAAGTTGCCGCGCGGCCGCTCGCCTTGACTGCTCACGGCGAGATTGGCGGCTTCCACGTCGTCGAGAATGCGTCGCGCGCGGTCGTAATAGACGCGGCCAAGGTCCGTCACCGCGAGCCGTCGTGTCGTGCGCAGCAGCAAACGCGCGCCCAGCGCCTGCTCCAGCGACGAGATGCGGCGGCTCACGAACTGCTTCGAGAGCCCGAGCTTCGCCGCCGCGCCCGTAAAGCTCATCGCGTCCACTGCATTGACGAAGATACGCATGTCGTCGAGCAAATCCATCGATGAGATTCCGGTCGTGAGCAAGATGTGAGAAAGCGCAGGTGACAACGAGAGGGTTTGCCTCGTCATTGTCACCCAGAGACTGACAATCTTAGCCTAGATGGCGCTCGATCAACCTATCGAAGCGCGAGCCGCAGTCCCAGCAGGATCGCCGCGGTGCCAGCGACGGCGAGCGCCGTGGGCCGATGGTCGAAGAGGCCCCAGTCGAGCAGTGCCGTTACCACGGGCACCAGATAGAACAGACTGGTGACGGTGACGAGATTGCCCGTTGCGATCATGCGGTAGAGCAGCAGGGTGGCGCCGACCGAAATGACCAGCGCCATGTAGAGCAGCGGCAGCCAGAAGCCCAACGACGCGTCGATGTGCCACGGTTGCGTGGGCGCGACGAGCAACGCCAGGGCGAGTCCGGCCGCGTATTGCAGCGGCAGCACGTCGAGCGGCGTTTGACGCGAGCCTTTCTGCGCGAGGGTGCCGAGTGTCATGCATCCGAGCGCGATCAGCGCCCACACGGCGCCTGTCGCCGAGAGCCGGGCCGAGAGCAGACTCTGGCCGAGGACAAGCGCGAGACCCGCCAGCGCAACGGCAAGTCCGGCGAGTCTGGCGATCTGCCGCGTGTCGCGCCCGCGCTCGAGCGCCACGAGCGTGAGAATCGGCTGCACGCCCAGCACCGTGGCGAGCGCGCCGGGCGTAATGCCGTTCGCGAGCGCCAGCAGATACGCCGCCTGGTAGCCGCCGATGAGCAGCAAACCGGTGCCGGCCACTTGCCACCGGGTGCCGGCGGCCGGCCACCATTGCCGGCGCGTCAGCGCGACGAGTGTGAGCGCCGTCAGCGCCACGCCGAGCCGGATGACGAGAAACGCAAACGCCGACGCATGCGCCAGCCCCCATTGGGCGGCCAGTGCGCCGCCGCTCCATAGCAAGACAAACAGAAGCGTGGCGCCACGTCGGCGCCACGCGAGACCTTCGAGTTGCATCGATCTTCCCCTGAACAGGATGTCCGCCTGCCAGGCACCGCACCCGTGGGAAACGGCTGACCGACGCCATTACCCGGCACGCAATGCCGTCGCATGCGCGGCGCGACGACGCATCGTCATGCGCGATGCACGCTCTGCAGACAAGCGGATCGAAATTGAAATCTGGATGAAAAGGCGTTGTGCCAGGCGATGAACGCCCAGCGCGCCAACCGTGGCGTCAGGCCACGGGGCTCACGCTTGCGACCACCACAGCGGGTGGTGCTACGCCGGTCGGCGGGGGAGGAGGTGCGACGGCTGCTAAACGTCCGCGCAGACGTGCGCCCACCCCGCGCTGCGGCGGTGCTACGGCAAGTCGGAGGGACGCGTGAGCAGTCATGGATCGATGAGGGCGAAAATGACGCCCGTCACTCGACGGGCGTGCCCACACTTTACACGGCGCTTTTGCGTGCTGCAAGCGCAGGGGGAGGCCGCGACGTCAGGCTGCCGGCCATGCGCCGGTGCGCTCGACGCTGGGAGACGCCTCGCCGTCGCGCCACTCGGCAGGCAGGGCGCCGCGCACGCGCCGAACTTCGCGCACATGCAGGCGCACGAGTCGCTGGGCACCTTCAAAGCCGCTGTCCGATTCGCTCTGCCAGAGAATTTCGGCATCGCCCGCCACGTGCAGAAAATCGCCCGACGCGAAGTCGACGAATACCAATCCCGCACGCGGATTGACATGTAGATTGCCTAGCGTGTTGTAGAAGGCGTTGCCGCGAAAGTCGGGCCAGGTCAGCGTGTCTGCGTGGTCGACACGCACGAAGCCCGGCTTGCCGCCGCGATGCGAAACATCCGTGCCCGCACTGCGTTCGGTCGCCCCTTCTCCTGCGTAGTGGGTGGCGATGAAGAACGTGTCGGCGCTGGCGATTTGCCGTTGCGCGTCGTCGTCGAGCGACGTTTGGGGAGGCTCCGCCCGAGGCGATTCGTCATGGCCGTGTGGCGTGATCTCACGCTTGCGAATGTACTGGGGGCAGTTGCCGAAGCTCTGTGCGACGCGAATCGCAAAACCGTGCGCATCCGCTTCGATAATCTGACCGTTGACGCGATTCCGGCGGCGCGTCGACGGCTCCAGCCCCAGCATGCCAATCGATGCGCCCACCGTCGCGACGCCGTACAACGGATCGGTCGGCGGCGGCACGGTGTTCACGCGCAACAGCGTCGGGTCGGGGGCGTGCACAAAGCCGGGGGTGCCGCTCAACAGCGTTGCCCAGGGCTGGCCGTGCAGGTCGAGCGCACCCACCACCACAAACGGCAACTGTGCGAAGAACTGGCGATGCTGATCCGGCATCGCGGTACGAATGACGCGCGCCCCGACTTCGGCCATTGCGTCGCGAGAGCCGGCGCGCGTCTGCACGGCCAACTCACCTGCGTGGAACGGCGCCGCGGGGCTTGCCGTCAGTCCGGGTGCGCTCATGATGGACTCCTGATGTTCAGGCGGCGTTCAGGCCGCAAGCCGTCGATGCCATCGGCACGAAGCGCGGCAGCCCCGCCACACGGGCCAGCCATGCGCGCACGGCTGGATACGGTTCGAGCGAGATATTGCCCTCGGGGGCATGCGCGAGATACGCATAGCATGCGACATCGGCAATCGTGGGCGTGTCACCCGCCAGAAACGGCGTTGCGTGCGGCCCACTCAGATGGGCCTCGGTGCGCGAGAGCAGCAGCGTGGCGCGCTCGATCATGGCGGTGGTGTCGATGGGGCGCTTGAACAAGACCGCCACGCGCGCGGCCGCCGGGCCGAATGCCAGCTCGCCGGCGGCCACCGACAACCAGCGCTGAACCTTGGCGGCCGCCTCGGCATCTCGGGGCAGCCATGTGCCGCCAGCGTCGTAGCGACTCGCGAGATACACGAGAATCGCGTTCGAATCGGCCAGCGCTCGCCCATCGTCGTCGATGGCCGGTATCTGCCCGAACGGGTTGATTGCGAGAAATGCCGGTTGCTTGTGTTCCCCGGTCATGAGGTCGATGTCGATAGACTCGAAAGGCAGGTTCAGCAGATGCAGCATCAACTCGACGCGATGGCAGTGACCGGAAATGGCATGCCGGTATAGCCGGATCGGACGGACGGGGCGAGTGGGGCGAGTGGGGCGAATGGGGTGAACGGGGGCTTGACCGTGTGCGTCGGCAGGGTGGTTCATCGGGCGTCTCTGTGGTAAGCGCGTTGCGTCGGCCCTGTTGACAGCGCCGTCACGCGATGGACCCATTCTCCATCAAGCCGATTTTCGGATAAATGCCGTAAAGTTGATTTGACCACTCCGATAATTGGAGTAATGATGGGCGCCATGGATAAACTACGTGCCATGCAGACGTTCGTCGCCATCGTCGATCAGGGCAGCCTGAGCGCTGCGGCGCGCGCGCTCGATTCATCGCTTCCTGCTGTCGTGCGTACGTTGGCGGCACTCGAGACGTCGCTCGACGTTCGTCTGCTGAACCGGACAACGCGCCGCATCTCGCTCACGGAAGAGGGGCGGACGTATCTCGACACGTGTCGTCAAATCCTGAGCGCGCTTCAGGAGGCCGAAGCCCGGCTGGCCGCGCGGCACGAAGCGCCGAGCGGCACCCTCGTGGTCACGGCGCCGGTGCTGTTCGGGCAATTGCACGTCGCGCCTGCGCTATACGGATTCTTACGCGCGTATCCAGCCGTCAAATGCCGTTTGTTGCTCAACGATCGCGTGGTGAATCTCTGGGAAGAAGGCATCGACGTCGGCATTCGCATCTCGCCACTGGACGATTCCACCCTTGTCGCACAGGGCATCGGCGCGATTCGTCGCGTGGTGGTGGCGAGTCCGGCGTGTCTGGCGGAGCAGGGGGAGGTGACGCATCCGCGTGAGCTGGCCGCAAAGCGCTGTATCCGCACGCATGGCGGCGGCTACGGACAGTGGCGGTTCTGGGAAGGGGGGCGCGAGATAGTCGTCGCGGTCGACGGCAATCTCGAAATCAGTCACGGGTTCACGGCCGTCGAGGCGTGCATCGACGGGATGGGCTATGGCTGCTTCCTCTCCTATCAGGTCGCCGCGCCGCTGGCCGACGGGCGGCTGGTGCGCGTACTCACTGACTACGAGGGGCCGGCACGTCCCGTCAGCATCGTGTATCCGCATGCCAGGTTGCTGCCGTCGCGAACGCGGGCGTTTGTCGAATGGATGAAGCGCGCGTTGCGCGACGTGCCGATGGTGTGAGCGGCGGCGCAACGGTGGGCGTTAGACAAAAGAACGCGGAAAGCGACGAAGCCGCTTCCCGCCAAAAAAAGCCCACCGGCGCCAACCGGCGGGCCGCTTCGTTCGGTGTGAGATCAGTCGTCGTCGCGATGACGCCAGCCTCGGTGCTCGCCGCGATCATGCCGACGCTCCCAGCGGCGATCGCGCCAGTCGTCCCAGCGATCGCGACCATAGTAGACCACCGGGCGCGGGGCCTCGTACATCGGACGCGGCTGAACATACACGGGCTGCGGCGCGACGTAGACCGGCGGTGCGGCCACGTACGGCGCGGGCATGCCCAGATAGACGCCAACGTCGACGTGAGCCGATGCAGCGCCCGAAGCGGCAGCGGCGGCAGCGCCCAGGGCAGCGAGGATAAGAATGCGTTTCATGGTGTCCTCCAGAGGTGCTCGCAGGCGGATGCATCGTGAGATGGCGCTGCGAGCGCGTGGGCAATGAAGCCGGTGAGTCGGATCGATTCGCGAAGGCGAGGGCGCCGTGAGATGCACTCGGCGCGCGAGGCCTTCGTGGAAACGTTGATGCAAGTGTATCGATCGCCTCGCGCAGCAGGTGCTACGAGTTTGTCTGGGATGTGTCGTTTTGTAACGTTGGTGGACGCGCTGGACTGGCGCGCACTGCGAAGCGAATCGAAGAGAAAGATCGACGTGGAAAAAACAAAAGGCGTTACGCGAAAACGCGCAACGCCTTGTGCTTTTATTCGTTGGTAGGCTCGATTGGACTCGAACCAACGACCCCCACCATGTCAAGGTGGTGCTCTAACCAGCTGAGCTACGAGCCTAGAAAGACCGCGATTATAGGGGGCATTTTCGAACGTGGCAAGTGTTCCGCGCCATTTTTTCACGAAAACGCCCAGGCACGCTCATTCGCCGCGCTTGGCCGTGCCGCGCTTCGGCTTGATGCGCACCCAGATCCCCTTGTTGCCGCTGCTGCCCGTATGCTGCTCGACGTCGAACAGGCCGGTGGTCGCCACGAGGTCGCTCAGTTTGCCGAAACCGTAATTGCGCGAATCGAAGTCGGGCGCCTGTTTGGCGATATGGCTGCCGATGGCGCCAAGACTGGCCCACCCATCCTCGTCCGATACGCCCGTCACCGCATTGCGCAGCAGCCGCACCAGACGCGTGTCGCGCTTGAGTTCCGAGGCCTCGCGGCGCTTGCGCGGCGCCGGGGCTTCGTCGCCCTCTGGCTCGTCTTCCTGACGGAGCAATTCGGTGTAGATAAATTTGTCGCAGGCGGTGACGAACGGCTGCGGTGTCTTGCGTTCGCCGAAGCCGTACACGATCAGTCCCTGCTCGCGGATGCGCGAGGCGAGCCGCGTGAAATCGCTGTCGCTGGAGACGAGACAGAAGCCGTCGAACCGACCCGTGTAAAGGAGATCCATGGCGTCGATGATCATGGCGCTGTCGGTGGCGTTCTTGCCGACGGTGTACCGAAACTGCTGGATGGGCTGGATCGAGTGTTCGAGCAGGCACTTCTTCCAGCCGTCGAGATTGGGCTTGGTCCAGTCGCCGTAGATGCGCTTCACGCTTGCCACGCCATACTTGGCCACTTCGGTGAGCAGGCCTTCGACGATGGCGGGCGCGGCGTTATCGGCATCGATGAGCACGACGAGCGTGGGGCCCTGAGCGGCTGCGTGGGTTGTCACGGGCATGATGAGGTTCCTTGAACGCGAAGACGTGTCGCATTATGGCCCGGAACGGTGTCCGCGATGCCGGGATCGGGCTCGATTGCCGCCGCAGCGGTGCCTGAGCGGCGCGCACCACGGCGCGGCAATGCCGATGCGTGGGCGCGCGCCAGCGGACGGCCGGACAATGCCTGACGAACGAAAATCGCCTGATGCCGCCTGATGCCGCCTGAAGCCACCTCACGTCGCCTGAAGCTGCGATGCTGCGTGCGCGCCGGTCAGCGCTGTGCGCTCTGGGCCGCTTGACGAATGAGATCGATCACCCGTTGCGGGTTCTGGATTTCATGGGCCAGCAGCAGGGCGACCTTGGCGAGCAGTAGCTCGCGCGTGTCGCTCGGCGCGGCGTCGATGGCCAGCGCGAGGGTGTCGTAAATCTCTTCGAGCCCGGCGTTGGCGATGAGTTGGGCGGTCATGTCAGTGCTTCCTTGGCGGGGTGACGACGCAGGACTTGGGACTGAGGATTCAGGCGCGAGCCGTTGCCTGCGCGAGTGCGCTGTCAAGACGCTGTGCGTCGAGCTGCAGCCAACGGGCACAGACGTGATGATCGGGGCGCACGAGATATGCAGCGCGCTCGCCTGCGCCATACTTTGCGGCGGCGCGGCCGGCGGGGTCGGGCAGTGTGAGGTCTGCGCCTGCGACGGTGGCGTGCGATCCCGCCAGCGCAATCACCGTCACCGGCACACCGCGCTCGCGCCAGGTCGCGATCTCGCGGCGCACGGCCTCGTCGAGCGGCGCATCGCCAAACGTCAACAGATGGAACGCGGCGCCAAGGTGGTCGTAGAGATAGTCGTTCGTGCCGAGCTTGACGTTGGGCGCTGGCGCGCCGGCAGCGGGACCGGTCGCCATCTGCGCATTGTCGTCGTTGGGACTGTTCAAAGGCGAGTCGCGATAGTCATGTGCGCGCGAAGTGCGCCAATGAAACAGCGGCCGCACGAATTCATGATCGAGCGAGAGATCGAGCACGGCGTCGCGCAGCACGCGAAAGCCGTGCGAGGGCGGCGTCATGAAGCGTGTGCTCTTGCCCGCCTCTGCGATGATCTCGCGTGCCGCGCCCACGCGATCGTGCGTGTACGACGCGAGCAATGGCACCGGCGCAGCGCCCTTGACGACGGCGGCGAGCTTCCACGAGAGATCGATGGCGTCCTGAAAGCCGGTGTTGGCGCCACGCACGCCGAAGATCGGCAGCAGGTGCGCGGCGTCGCCCGCGAAGAGGATGCGGCCATGCACGTAGTCCGGCAGCGTGAGTGCACGCGCCGAATAGACCGAGCACCAGTCGAGTTCCCACGGCTTGCCGCCGAGTCCCATCATGTCGAGCTGTGCGTCGATGCGCGCGCGAATCGTCTCGGGTTGCAGGGCATGCGCCGAGGTCTCCGACGCCGGCAATTGATAATCCACGCGCCAGATGCCGTCCGGTTCCCGGTGCATGAGCACCGTGTTACCGGGATTCCAGTCGGGCGCGAAGTAGGCCAGACGCTCCGTCGGCAGATCGAGATCGATACGGATATCCGCGATAACGAAGCGGCCCTCGTAGCTCGCCCCCTCGAAGCGCAAACCCAGCGCGGTGCGCACCGTCGAGCGCGCCCCGTCGGCCGCGACGACCCAGCCTGCGCGCTGCGTGTATTCGCCGTCGGGTGTGTCGACTCGCAGCGCGACGCCGTGGGCATCCTGCGTGAGCCCGACGAGCTTGTTGCCCCAACGCATCTCGATGAGGGGCTCACGCGCGATGGCGTCGACCAGATAGCTCTCGAGTACGTTCTGTTGCAAATTGATGAGCGGCGCGAAACGATCGTCTTCATCCAGCGGCGACTCCATGCGGAATACGCGCCGGCCGCGATAGTACGAATTCCCGCTGGTCCACGGCAGGCCCTTGGCGACCACGGCATCGGCCACGCCCACAGCCTGCAGAATCTCCTGCGAGCGACGGGTGAAGACGATGGCGCGGCTGCCTTCGGAGACTTGCTGCTCGGCCTGCAGCACGACACTGCGCACACCGTGACGCGCAAGCGCGAGCGCCGTGACCATGCCGATGGGGCCGCCGCCGACGACGGCAACGGGTACCGCCGAGTCGGCGCCAGGCGGCGCAAAGTGGGGATAGACGCGATACGCGTGATAGAGCGACGCGCGCGGGTTGGTTTCCGGTCGATGCATGTTGCGACACCCAAGAAGGCCGCTCGGCACGTGCGCGGTGCGCCTCATCTCGGCGCAAAGACGGCGCGGTGCACGTCGCGGGATTGGCGAAATACGCCATCGAGCACATAGTTGCTAACACAACCATTCTAGTGTGCTAATGTTGCGTTTGCAACCAAATATCGCTTGTTTCCGATTAAGGAAAAACACTGAGATGCGGCCTGCTCACAAAACACTCGACCAGTTCCTCACGTACAAGATGCACCGACTGATGAAGCAGCACGACAAACGCATCGGTCAGTCGTATGCGGACGCGGTGCAACTGAGTCTGGCCGAGTCGCGGGTGTTGGCGGCGGTGGGCACGGCGGGGGCGTTGTCGAACTCGGAGCTCGCGCGACGTGCGAATCTCGACAAGAGCCAGGCGAGCCGCGGGGCGGACAGCCTGGTTTCGCGCGGGCTGGTGCGTCGTGCGCCGGACGAGCATGACGCTCGCGCGGTCAAGGTGACGCTTACGCCGCAGGGTGAGCGCGCGTGGCATGTGGTGATCGCCACGGCACGCTCGCACTACGACCGGTTGTTCGAAACGCTGACGGATGACGAACTGCGCATGTACGAGCGGCTGCTCGACAAACTGCTGCTGCGCTCGGACGAACTCGACGCACAGGCGTGATCGCCTCTGCCCTAACAGCGCGTAGCGAAAAGCACCGAGCACCCGGCACCCGGCACCCGGCACCCGGCACCCGGCACCCCCGGGCGCCTGCATGAACCGGCCCCCAAAGTTGGATCTGCATCCAAGCTTCAGGGGGCGATTCGGCGGGTGCCGTTTCCTCAGGTGCGATGCCCGTTCGGCGAGTGCCTCAATGTCATGCGAACGAGAGCGTCTTCGTCAGGTCGCCTGGCGGCATGGCGTCACGCGAGGCGAAGGCGGCGTTGCGATGAGCAATGCCTTCGAGCGTCGGGAGATCGTGCAGGCGTGTGATGAAACGCAGGATCGACGTGGTGTCGTAGAACGTGTGATCGACGTTGCCGCGCTTGGCGAACGGCGAGACCACCAGCGCCGGAACGCGCGACCCCGGGCCCCATCGATCGCCCTTCGGCGGGGCGACGTGATCCCACCAGCCGCCATTCTCGTCATACGTGATCACGACCATCATGTTTTGCCACTGCGGCGAGTGCATCAGATGCGCGAGCACGTTCGCCACATGCTGGTCGCCCGACGCCACGTCCGAATAGCCAGCGTGCTGGTTCAGATTGCCCTGCGGCTTGTAGAACGTGACGGCCGGCAGCCTGCCCGCAATCGCGTCGCCGATGAATTTGTTCGATATCGGGCTGTCGCCCTCGCCGGCGTCGCGCAGATGGGTTTCCCGTGCGGCCGTGCCCGGCGCGAACTGAGCGAAGTAGTTGAACGGTTGATGGTGGTACTGAAAGTTCGGCTTGTCGGCACCGCCCTTGTGATCGAGCGCCGACTGCCAGGCGCCCGCATACCAGGCCCACGACACGCCCTGGGTCGAGAGCAGATCGCCGATGGTGGGGAAGGTCTGCGGCGGCAGCGTGGCGGGGTTCGACGGATCGGCCAGACGCTTGTCGCCCGAGGCGGCGGGCTTGACCGGAGACGGCTGGTAGGCCGGCATCATCGTATTCACCGCGAAGTCGTCGGGGGTGATGGCGCCGTCGCGCACGAACTTCGGCGGGCCGTCGGCGGCCGATAGAGGCGAATCCGGCGCTACCGCCAGGCGCACGCCCTGGGGGCCATCGGCCAGCACGGCGATCTTGTTCCTGGCCGGACTCTGTGCGGCGTTCGGATACACCGGGGGCCGCCCCGCGATCAGGAACTGGTGGTTCAGGAACGAGCCCCCGAACGCCGCCATGAAGAAGTTGTCGCACATCGTGTACTGCTGCGCGATCTTGTACATGTCGAGCGTTTTGCCGGTCTCGCCGTAGTAGCCCATCGTCAGTCCGCCCGAGTTCGCCCACGCGGCGAACTGGTTGTTCGTGCCGCCGTTGATCTGCATCTGGTTCTGCCAGAACAGATGCCACAGATCGCGCGTGATGACGGACGTCGGCAGCAACTGGCCCTCGGTGTCCTTGAGCATGAACGGCGCGTTCGGCTGGCGGGCGAGGTCTTTCTCGGCGATGTGATACTTCTTGCCGCCGATGGACTGCGCGCGCGGCACCAGACCGTCGAAGATCGGAGGCAGCAGCGCCATGGGCGTTTTGCCGTCGCGGTCGAGTTGCGTGTAGGCCGATGCGCTCACCTTCGAGAGCGGCTTCTCCACGCCGGGGAAATCGGCGAACAGATTGTTGAAGCTGCGGTTCTCGAGATAGATCACGACCACCGTCTTGATGTTGGCCTTGAGCTGGGCGTCGAACGTACCGCCCCCGGCGACGGCCGTCGGAACACCGGCACCGCTCTCGGCAGCGCAGCCGGTCAGTGCGGTGGTGGCGCCTGCCGCGCCAGCGGCACCGATGGCGGCCAGCCCTTGAAGCAACCGGCGGCGCGACGGATCGGACGGATTGTCGTCGGGCGCAGGCGCGACATCGAGCGCTGGATCGTGAGGTTGGGGCGTGTCGTCGTGCGTCATGATGTCCTCGATTGACGTGTCGTGCAGGGGAGCGCGCGTGAACACCCGCATCGGGTCGGAGGCGGCTGACGTTGACATGGGGAAATGGCGTCGTCAGCCGCTCCGGGCGGGCCAGGCAGACGACGTTTTTACGCGGGCAATGTGTCAATTCGGTGACGCTTGCACGGCATTACGGCATTACGGCATTACGGCAATACGGCAATACGGCAATACGGCAATACGGCAATACGGCAATACGGCAATACGGCAATACGGCAATACGTAGTGACGTCGTTGCGTCGTTACGGCGCACGCAACGCTGCGGAAGGCTCAAGCGGGCGGCGCGGCCCGGCATCAGGCGTAACCGGTGTCCTCGAACAACGGGGTGCGGAACTGATCGACCAGATCGTCGAGCAGGGCACGCAAGGCGCTGGGCATCTGCTTGCGCGACATGTACACGCCGTAGACGGTCATCTCGCGCGGCACGTAATCGGGCAGCAGCGCGCGCAAGGTGCCGTCGCGCAGATGCGGCAACGCCGAATAAACGGGCTGCATGGAGATGCCCGCGCCCGCCAGCGTGGCGGCGAAAACCACGTTGACTTCATTGGCCGACAGATTGCCGCCGACGGGCACGCCGAGCGGTGTGCCGTTGTGCGTGAATTGCCAGAGGCTCTTGCTGAAGTATGTGTAGGTCAGACAGTTGTGGAGGGCGAGGTCTTCGGCGCGCGCGGGCGTGCCATGACGCTGGAGATACGACGGTGCCGCGCAGACCACCGAATGACACGTGGCGAGCCGTCGCGCGATGAGACCGGGCGAGGGTTCCGTGGTCACGCGAATTGCCAGATCGATGCGCTCGTCCACCAGATCGACGGTGCGGTCCGCCACCACGAGATCGATCGCGACGCCCGGATGCCGCACGATGAACCGCGTGACGGCCGCTGCCAGAAACGCCTGACCGAGCGACGTACTGCAAGCCACGCGCAACAGACCTCGCGGCGCGCTGTCGGCGGGCGACGCGCTCGCCAACTCGTCGGCGATGCCGAGCATCTCGCGGCAGCGCGGCAGGGCGTCGTTACCGGCGTCGGTGAGGCTCACCGCGCGCGTCGTGCGATGCAGTAGCCGGGTGCCGAGCCACGCTTCAAGTTCCGCGAGATACCGCGAAACCATCGCGCGCGACATGTCCAGCCGCTGCGCTGCCGCCGTCAGCGAACCGCGTTCGGCCACTTCGGTGAAGACCCGCATTGCCGTGAGACGGTCCATGACTTGCTCGATCCATGCAACAAAGTGATCGTCATTATGGGCTTTTTTTGCGCGACTGGCGCGACTACGATGGCATTCATGAAACGCGCCAAACGACGGCTGCGCGCGTTGGGCGCTTGACCCCTGTCCCGAAATCCCCGTCATTCCCTGGAGAGTCCTGATGAAAGTCGCTTTGATTGGTATTACCGGCCGCGTGGGCACGCGCGTTGCCGCCGAATTGCTGCAACGTGGTCACACCGTCACGGGGATCGCCCGTAACGCCGAGCGTGTCGAGGCCGAGTCGGGTCTCACCGTCGTCAACGGCGACGCCGCGCAGCCCGCGTCGCTCGCACCGCTGCTCGCCGGTCACGATGCGGTGATCAGCGCCGGGCGCTTCGCCTCGATGGACGCCGCCAAGCTCATCGACGCGGTCAAGCGTGCGGGCGTGCCGCGCCTGCTCGTGGTGGGCGGTGCCGGCAGTCTGGAGATTGCGCCGGGCAAGGCACTCATCGACGCGCCGGATTTTCCGCAGGCATACAAGCCGGAGGCCGGCGCAGGCCGAGTGTTCCTGGAAGTGCTGCGCGCAGAGGCGAAGGACTCGCCGCTGAACTGGACGTTCCTGTCGCCGTCGGCGTTTTTCGAGCCGGGTGAGCGTACGGGCAAGTTCCGTGTCGGTGGCGACGCGCTGCTCGTCGACGCCAATGGCAAGAGTTGGATTTCGATGGAAGACTACGCCATCGCGCTGGTCGACGAGTTGGAGAAAAACCAGCATCCGCGCGCGCGCTTCACGGTTGGGTACTGAGCAAGCGCGAGATGATCGGCGCGAGAGGATGAGCGCAAGTTGGTGAGCGCAAGAAAATGAGCGCAAGAAGATGAGCGCAAGATGACGGCGGTGTGCGGCGAGGGGCCGCGCGATCATTGCGCCTTGCGCAAGGTCAGGTTGTAACGCACGGCTTGCGCGTCGAAGCTGCCCTCGACGCTCGCAATGCCGTGATAGACGAGTCGCGACGGCCCGCCCCAGACGACCACGTCGCCCGGTGCCAGACGCACGCGACGCGTGCGATCGCTGCGCTGCAGGCCGCCCCAAAGGAAGATCGCGGGAAGCCCGAGCGAGACCGATACGATGGGGGCGCCCAGCTCGCGCTCGTCGCGATCCTGATGCAACGTGAGCCGCGCATCGAGGGTATAGCGGTTGATGAGACAGGCATCGGGTGCGAAGTCGCGATAGCCGGCCGTCTCGGCGGCGTGTCGCGCGAGTGTGGCGAACGCGTCCGGCATCGACGGCCACGGTTGCGCCGTGAGCGGATCGTGCGTGCCGTAGCGATAGCCCTGCCGGTCGCTGATCCATCCGACGTCGCCGCAGTTCGTCATGGCGACCGACATGCGCTTGCCGCCCGGTGTCAGCCAGTGGCGCCATGGCGCTTGCGCAACCACCGCGTCGATATTGGATTGCAGAACCGTCAGTTGCGATTGCGCGAATCCGCGCAGCACGAACGCACCGGGACCGAGTTCGTCGATGTGCGGACTATCGTGACAGGCCGTGTCGCGAGGGGAGGCGAAGAGATCGAGTGTCATGTCGCGTCATGCAGGATCACGCCTAACGTGTATCGATGGCCGCTGCGCACGCGGCTCACGCCGTGCCGCATGTTGACGCGGTACACACCGCGCGTGCCGCTCACCGGTCGATGATGCACGGGGAACACGACCGCGTCGCCGCGCGCGAGCGGCACCACTTCGACGCGCGACTGCATGCGCGGGCGCTGCTCGGTGAGAACGAACTCGCCGCCCGTGAAGTCGTCGCCGGGCTGCGACAGCAGAATGGCCACCTGCAACGGGAAGACGTGTTCTCCATAAAGGTCTTGATGCAGACAATTGTAGTCGTCTGTTTCATAGCGCAGCAGCAATGGCGTAGGGCGGTGCTGGCCGGCGGCATGACACTGCGCGAGGTAGGCACGGTGCGTGGGCGGATAGCGGGTATCGATGCCCATCGCCGCATGCCAGCGGTGCGCGATGTCACGCAACGGCGTATAGAACGCTTCGCGCAGATCGGCGACGCGCGGCGGCAGCGGGTAAGCGAAGTACTGATACTCCCCCTGCCCGAATCCATGACGCGCCATCACGATACGGCTGCGGAACAGGGGCGACGTTGGCGTAACGCTCGCCCGTCCCGTCGTTCGGCCGTACATCTCGCGAAGCGCCGCGCATTCGCTCGCGCTGAGCAAGCCGGGAATGCGTGCCGCACCGAAGCGATTGAGTTCGTCCTCGAGCGCGGCCCAATCGAGGGACGGGATCGGCATCGTCACGGTGTTTCCTTTTCTACGCCGTCCTCGCGTGCCATGCGCTCATGGGTCAGCAACGCGCGCTTGCGCTCGACGCCCCAGCGATAGCCGGAGAGCGCGCCGTCGGTGCGCACGATCCGGTGGCATGGAATCACCACCGCCAGCGTGTTCGCCGCGCATGCTTGCGCCACCGCGCGCACGGCGCGGGGTGCGCCAATGCGTGCGGCGATCTGCGCGTAGCTGGCCGTCTGCCCTGCGGGCACGTCGCGCAGCGCTTCCCACACGCGTTGTTGGAACGCCGTGCCGCGGACATCGAGCGGCAGCGAAAGCCCGACGCGCGGCGATTCCACGAAGCCCACCACCTGGGCCACCCATCGCTCGAACGCGGCGTCGGCGCCGACAAGCTCCGCTTTCGGGAAGCGATCCTGCAATTCCTTGACCAGCGCCTCTGGGTCATCGCCCAGCGAAACGGCGCATAGCCCCCGCGAGGTGGCGGCGACCAGCAATGCGCCGAGTGCGCTCTGCGCGACAGCGAAGCGGATCGATTCGGCTTGGCCGCCCGCACGGAACGCCGCCGGCTTCATGCCGAGCAGCGCGTCGGCGTTCGCGTAGAAGCGGCCATTGGAATTGAAACCCGCGTCGTAGAACGCCGACGTGACACTCTCGGCCGCCGGCAGCGCATCGCGCACTCGCTCGGCCCGGCGCGCATTCGCATAAGCGCGCGGCGTCACACCGGTCACCGCGCGAAAGAGCCGGTGGAAATAGTGCGGGCTCAGACCCGCTTCGGCGGCGAGGGCTTCCAGACGCGGTGGCACCTCGGCCGTCTCGATGTGCCGACAGGCGGTCGTCACCAGCGCGGCATGACGCGCGTCAAGCGCGTCCTGATCCGGCTTGCACCGCTTGCACGGACGAAAGCCCGCTCGCTCGGCCGCCGCCCTATCCGCATGGAAGGCAACGTTTTCTCGCCGCGCCAGCCTCGCGCCGCACGACGCCCGGCAATACACGCCGGTCGTGCGCACAGAATAGAGGAACGCGCCATCCGCCTGCTTGTCGCGGGCAACGACCGCCGCCCACTTGGCATCGTCGGAGGCGTATCGCGACACGGCTGGGCGGCCGTTCGCGGGGGCGGGCCGTGCGCGGCCCGGCGCGTCGCGCGGACCGGCGGCGCTGCCGGAGCGAGACCGATGTTCAGGGTTCATTGGATGGTTCGGCATCTCGGTGGTCTCCCGATGACTGAAGATTCGCCTTCAGTGTAGAGAGCCGACGGCGATGCAGCGCTCCGTTTCTTGCTATCGAATTCGCTCAGACGCCTGGCGGCATGGTCGTGCCGAGCTTGGCGGCAAGGCTCATTACCATCACCAGGACGAGCGCTTCGATGGCGACCACGCGCGCGAAGGCCGTCGTGTCGAGCGAGGTCTCTCCCGTGTCGAGTGCCAGGCGTGGCAGGAAATGCCAGCGGTTCCAGGCGCCCAGCAATGCGGCGCAGACGACGAGCGCGAGCTTGGTCCCCAGCCACGCCAGATACGGTGCATTCTGGCTGTCGAACCACAGCGCCGGGGTCTCGCCGAGCGTGCGCCAGGCGTTGAAGGCCCCGGTCGCGAGCGCGACCAACATGGCCAGGGTGGCGACCGACGACAGGCGTTCGCCGTAGGCGGCACGCGCGCCGACCGGCCAATGACGCCAGCCCGGAATCGCGCAACCCGCCACAAGCAATGCACCGGTCCACGACGCCGCCGCAGCCACATGCAGGGTATGAATGCCGATGGCAAGCCACGGGACTGACGCGTCGGCCGCGTGTCCCGTCCCCGCGCGGGCGAGCGCCAGCACCACGGCACCGGCGGCATAGACCATGCGTGCGTAACGCTCCTGACGATGCTCGCGCCGATGATGCCGGTCGCGCGGATCGTCCGCGATCGGCAACGTTGTGCGCAGACGCCGACGGGCGTCGTACCAGGCCCAGGCGCCCGCGCAGAGCAGCGCGGCGCCCAGCCCGGCGAGCCATTGCATCCGGCCGAAGTGCGATTGCGTGAGTACCCGCCAGACATCGCCAAGCATGGCGGACGCGCTTTCCCAGCCGCCGCCCGTCATGGCGTCGGTGCTCGCGAGTACGTACGCGGCCCATGCAAACACGGCGAGCCCCGCCGCAAACGCGGGCAGCACGCGCAGCGTGAGTCCGCGCCGTACGGCATGCGGGCTGCGCAGGAGCAGCACGCCGAGGGCGAGCGCCAGCGCGAGATTCAGCAGTCCCGCCGTGGCGGGTTGCCATGTCCCGGCGGCCAGATCGGCCGACATCACTTCACGCTGAACTTGAAGTGGCCTTGCGTGCGATGGCCGTCGCTCGCCACGGCGATCCAGTTCGCCTGATAGTGACCGGCGGCGAGGGCGGGGAGCGGCAGCGAAAGCGTTTTGCGCGCGGCGTCGAGTGTGGCCTTGGCCTGGGTGACCGGCTTGCCTCGGGCATCGACGACGCCCAGCGTCGAGAAGGCACCTTCGAGCGTCGAATCGAACGTCACACGTACCGACGTCGGCGCCTCGACGGTGGCCTGCGCAGCGGGTTCGCTCGATACGGGGTGCGCGTGTGCCCACGCCCCTTGCGAGAGTCCCGTCAGGCCGACGATTGCCGCGAGCGCGAGTCCCTGCGTCGTGCGGCGCAGCCAATCGGTGGCACGAGGGGCGTTGGAGACGATGTTGAAAGTCGGCATATCGAGTTCGGCTAAACGAGTTCGGCTAAAGAAAAGGAGGCGGCAGGCGGGTGCGTCGTGGGCAGGCGAACACGCTGGGTGTCTCCCACCCGATCTGGCCCCCCGCATGGATACGCGATCCGCGCTGCTCGCGCAGTATCGCAGACCTTGCAGACCGACGCAGCCGCCCGCCGGTTCCCCAGGCGAACGATGCGAGGTCATGCGCAAGCGGGCAAGGCCATGTGCCCTGCCGTGTCTCATGTTGCGCGGAATGGGGGGATGGGGGGATGGGGGCGTGATGGGGACAGTGATAGGCAGAGTGATAGGGAGAGCGATAGGGAGAGCGATAGGGAGAGCGATAGGGAGAGCGATGGGGTACGGGATGTTGTGCGTGATGTCGTACGCCATGCCGTGCGCGTCGAGGGATGTCTTAAATTGCAACTGAGTTGCAAAATCATGAGGCTCCCCGTATCATCCTGAATTATTGCAACTTGGTTGCATTAATTCGACTGCGGCCGGCGTCGCCACGTCTGCACGCCGACGGGCCTCCGTCAGGAGAGGCGTGCGCTGCGCACGCCGGCCTGCCTCACAAGATCACAGGACTTTGCTGCCATGCCGCTTCCCCTCGCGACATCTGGCGACGCCGAGCGTCGCCTACCCGTCACCGTGCTTTCCGGCTTTCTCGGCGCGGGCAAAACCACGCTGCTCAATCATGTACTGCGCAATCGCGAAGGCCTGCGCGTGGCGGTGCTCGTCAACGACATGAGTGAAGTGAATATCGACGCTTCGTTCGTGGCGCGCGACGCCGCGAACGCGGGGGCGGCGCTCTCGCGCACGGAAGAGCGTCTTGTCGAGATGAGCAACGGCTGCATTTGCTGCACGCTACGGGAGGACTTGCTCATCGCGGTACGCGAGATGGCGCAGGAGGGCCGCTTCGACTACTTGCTCATCGAGTCGACCGGCATCGCCGAGCCGATGCCGGTGGCCGCGACGTTCGAATTTCGCGACGAGGCAGGACAGTCGCTCGCGGACATCGCCCGTCTCGACACGATGGTGACGGTGGTCGACGCCTTGCATGTGCTCGAAGACTTCCACGGTCTCGACACGCTTGCGCAGCGTGGCGAGGTGGCCGCTGAGGAGGACGGGCGACGTCTTGCCGAACTGCTGACCGAGCAGATCGAGTTTGCCGATGTGGTGGTGGTGAGCAAGGTCGATTGCGTCGACGCGGCGCGGCTCGACGCCGTCAAGGCGCTGATCGTCGGCCTCAATCCGGTGGCCCGCATCGTGACGAGCGAACACGGGCAGGTGCCGCTTGCCGAGGTGCTGGGTACGGCGCGCTTCGATCCGGCGCGTGCGGAGCAGATGGCCGGTTGGGCGCAGGCGCTCGCAGGCGAGCACGCGTCGGAAGCGGACACCTACGGTGTGACGAGCTTTGTGCTGCGCCATCGTGAGCCGCTGCATCCGGCGCGTTTCGCAGCCTTCATGTCGATGCCGTTCGACGGACTCATGCGCGCCAAGGGCTACGTCTGGGCCGCGAGCCATCCGGCGTGGGCGCTTGCGTACTCACGCGCGGGGAATACTGCGACGCTCGAAGCGGTGGGGCAGTGGTGGGTCGCCGTCGATCGGGATCAGTGGCCACCCGAAGACGATCCGCAGCGCGCGGCCATCGAGGCGAGTTGGGAATCGCCGTGGGGTGACCGCATCAACGAGGTGGTGTTCATCGGACGCGATATGGATCGCGACGCCATTGAAAAGGCGTTCGATGCGTGCCGTCTGAGTGTGGTCGAACTCTCGCTGGGCGACGGGGCCTGGCGCGACACCGAGCACGCGCTGCCGATCCAAATGGAGAACGAGGGCGCATGACGCGGTGTGCAAGACGACACCGTACGGCGAGAAGCCAGCCGTACGGTGTGTCTGCCTTGCCTTAGAAATCAGGCGTTTCCGTCGGACGCAAGTCGAACACGAGCACTTCTGCGTCGTTGCCCTCGGAGAGCGTAAGCGCGGTTTCGTCGCGAACGCGCACGCCATCGCCTTCCTCCAGCGCCACACCGTTCAAGCGCACGCTGCCGCGAGCCACATGCACGTATGCATAGCGATTCGGCGCGAGCGTCAGCGTGGCCGATTCATCACCGTCGAACAGGCCGGCGTACACGCGGACATCTTGATGGATGTGCAGCGAGTTGTCGCTGCCCTCCGGCGAGATGATCATGCGCAGACGACCGCGCTTTTCCTCCGGCGTGAAGCGCTGTTGCTGATACTCGGGGGCGATGCCCGTCTGGTTCGGCACAATCCAGATTTGCAGAAAGTGCACCGGCGAGGTACGCGAGTGATTGAACTCGCTGTGCGCCACGCCCCGCCCGGCACTCATCAACTGCACGTCGCCCGGCTCGATCACCGATCCCGTGCCCATGGTGTCCTTGTGTTCGAGTGCACCCTCAAGCACGTACGAAAAGATTTCCATGTCACGGTGCGGATGCTTGCCGAAGCCCTGTGCCGGGGCCACTCGGTCGTCGTTGATCACCAGCAGATCGGAAAAGCCGACTTGCTTCGGATCGTAAAAATTCGCGAACGAGAACGTGTGGCGCGAGCTGAGCCAGCCGTGTTCGGCAACGCCTCGGTCCGCAGCTTTTCTGATGTCCAGCATGATGGGCTCCTGTGTCTTCATCTTTCGTTAAGAGGCTGGGTGGGCCTCGATGAATGACATTCTAGAGTCCTGAGCGATAACTACAATCCATCCGATTTGCGAATGATTGTCTCGTAATAGGTGACAATTGGGAGCGCGGGGCAGATGGCCTGCCGCGCGGCCATGAGGCGGACGATTCCTATGGAGAGGGGTACAGGCGGCTGAAAGCGCGGGTGTTGGCGCGCATGCACCCGCTCGATGTGCGAGACTACGAACCTTCTTCAGCAACGCCAGCCGGCCCGCCACCGACAGGGCATGCGCGGTTGGCACCGTGTCGACCGCGCACCGGTCGCAAGCATGCGCGTCGCGACGTTGCCTGAGCTGCCCCCAACCGGAGATTCGTCATGAGCCGCACCTATGCATTTCGTATCGTCAATGTTTTCGCCGAGACCACATTCGGCGGCAATCCGCTGTGCGTTTTCGAAGACGCGCGCGGTCTGAGCGACGAGGAGATGCGATCGCTGGCGCGGCAGTTCAACCTGTCGGAGACGACGTTCATTCTTCCCTCCGAGACGGCCGACGCGCACGTGCGAATCTTCACGCCGGGTTATGAGATGCGTTTTGCGGGCCATCCGACGCTGGGGACGGCGCATGTGCTGCGTGACATGCGCGATCTGGGCGAACGCGTGACGTTGCAGTTTGCCGCGGGCCTCGTGCCGGTGCAGGCCGACGGCGATCACTGGACGCTGACGGCACCGTCGTCGGGCGAACCGAAGATCCACAAGGCGAGCGAAGCAGATGCCGACATCGCCGCGCTGGTGCGACTGGGGCGCGACGATCTCGCGCATGCGCCGCAATGGGTCGATACGGGGGCCGACCAGTTGTTGATCCCGCTGCGCAATGCGGACGCCGTGGCTCGGGCTCAACCCGACAGCGCGCGACTGGAACGCTGGCCGCTCTCAAGCCTAGAGCGCAAGACAGGCTACGTATTTTCCATCGACGACGAGACGGATGGGGAGTTGCAGGTCACGGCACGCTACTTCTTCACGACGCAGGGGGGCGGCGTGAGCGAAGACCCGGGCACGGGGTCGGCGTGCGCCAACCTTGGCGGCTGGCTGATCGGGCAGGGGTATCCCCTGCCGGTACGCGCGCGGGTGTCGCAGGGCGATGCCGTCGAGCGCCCGTGCCGGTTGACGCTCGAAGTCACGGCGGATCGACAGATCCGGGTGGGCGGCAACGTCATCGAAATCGCGCAGGGCGTGGTGCGTCTGTAAGGCGCCCGGGGACCACAACCGCATGTACGCATTGGCAGCACCGGTCGAGAACGAACTGGATATCAGGAAGAGCCGATTTATCGGCATCGTCATGCCCGTGACTTCGCGCGAGGCCGCCATGCGCGAACTCGACGCGCTGCGCGCACGCTACCCCAACGCCACGCATTACTGCTGGGTATTGCTGTGCGAAGGCGCGTCGGGCTTCGACGACGATGGCGAGCCGGGGGGCACGGCGGCCAAGCCCATGTACAACGTACTCATGCACAAGGAGCTGGCGAACGTGCTTGCGGTGGTCGTGCGGTATTACGGTGGCATCAAGCTTGGCGCAGGTGGTCTGACCCGGGCCTATGGACAGGCCGTCAGCGAAGCCCTCAAGCTCGCCACGCTCACCGCCGTCGAGCCGACGACAGAGCCGCGCTATCGCTGCACCTTTGCACACGAAGCGACGCTGCGCCGGATGGCGCAGCGTCACGCTGCCGAAGTGATCGACGTCGCGTATGACGACGCTGTCACGCTGCGGCTACGGCTGAAGGTGCGCGACGTGGCGGCGTTCGAAGCCGACGCGACGCAGGCGCTCAGCGGTGGTCTCGAGCGGTGCGACTGACACGGTATCGCACTGACCCTGGGCAGAACCTGGACTGACCCTGCAACTGAACCGGCGCGAGCGCAGCGTGCCTGTCATGCAACGCTGCGTTCGCGATCAGCGCACGTTGACGACGCCGTGCATGCCGGCGGCGAAGTGTCCCGGTTCGAGGCACGCGAAGTCGACGGTCCCGGCTTGCGCGAAGTGCCACACGAGCGTCTTGCGCTCACCGGGTTCGACCGTGACGGCGTTTGGCTCGGCGTGAATCATGTCGGGCATCTGCTGCATCATTTTGGCGTGTTCCGCGAGCGACGCGGCCGTGCCCAGGGTCAGTTCGTGACGGAGCTTGCCACGGTTGGTGATGACGAAGCGCACCGTGTCGCCGCGACGCACGGTGAGCGTGGCAGGCGAGAAGCGCATGGTGTCGCGCATGTCGACCTCCACGGTGCGGGTGGCCTGCGCGTCGTCGCCGGGTTCACCGATGCCTGCCGCGGCGCCGCTTTGACCGTGCTGCATGTGCATGGCGTGCGGATCGTCGGCCAAGGCGGGGGCGGCGAATGCGAGTGTGGCGGCGCCAAGAACGAGCGGCGCGAGGGCGGTGAAGGGGTTGAAGGGGTTGAAAAGGGCGCGGGAGAGCAACGAACGCATCATGATTTGACTCCGGTTTTGCCTGCGTTAGCGGGCTGACGATGGGTAGAGGGTAACGCGGAAGTGCTGCCTTGCCACGGAACAGCGACCGAGCCGCGTGGCGCGCGATATGCGCCGGGATCGCGGTAACTGTCGCGCGGCAGGTTCGGCCGGACTTTCAGTGTGGTGAACATGCCGCCCATTTCGATGGGGCCGTAGGGGCCGGTGCCGGTCATCATCGGCAGGGTGTTTTCCGGCAACGGCATTTCCATGCCGTTCATCGAGGCGCCGGTCTCGCCCATCGCCATGTAGTCGGGAATGATGCGCGCAATCTTCGCGGCGATCGCACGCTGATCCACGCCCAGCATGGTCGGCACGTCGTGCCCCATCGGGTTCATCGTATGGTGCGACTTGTGGCAATGGAACGCCCAGTCGCCCGGCTCGGTGGCGTCGAACTCGATGGCGCGCATCTGACCCACGGCAACGTCGGTCGTGACTTCCGGCCACTGCGCCGAGGGCGGCACCCAACCGCCGTCGGTGCCCGTCACCTTGAACTCGTGACCGTGCAGATGGATCGGGTGGTTCGTCATCGTGAGATTGCCGATACGAATGCGCACCCGGTCGCCCTGACGCGCCACCAGCGGATCGATGCCGGGAAATGCGCGGCTGTTCCAAGTCCAGAGATTGAAGTCCGTCATCTCGTTCACGCGCGGCGTACGGCTGCCGGGATCGACGGCGTAGGCATTGATGAGGAAGACATAGTCGCGCTCGACCGGCATGAACGACGGGTCTTTCGGATGCGTGACCCAGAAGCCCATCAACCCCATCGCCATCTGCATCATCTCGTCGGCGTGCGGGTGATACATGAAGGTGCCGGCCCGTTTCGCTTCGAACTCATAGACATAGGTCTGTCCCGGCGCGATGGCGCGCTGGTTCAGGCCGGCTACGCCGTCCATGCCATTGGGCAGGCGCTGGCCGTGCCAGTGAACGCTCGTCGCCTCGGGCAGGCGGTTCGTCACGTAAAGGCGGACGCGGTCGCCTTCCACCACTTCGATGGTCGGTCCCGGACTCTGTCCGTTATAGCCCCACAGGTTCGCCTGCATGCCCGGGGCAATCTCCCGCACCACAGGCTCGGCGATCAGATGAAACTCCTTCACGCCATGGCGCATGCGCCACGGCAACGTCCAGCCGTTGAGCGTCACGACGGGACGGTACGCCCGGCCGTTGGGCGGTGAGTGCGGCTTGGCAGTGCTGGCGTCGGTACGCGTTGCCGCTTCGGGCAGCGCGGCGAGGCTGGTGCGCTCGACCGTGGCCGCGCCCATGACGGCGAGGCTGGCGTCACGCAGGAATCGTCGGCGCGAAGTCATGCGCCACCTCCGTGTGGGTGAGTCGGGATGGGTTGAACGGGCGACGGGGGCGACGGGGGCGGGCGTGTCGGCGATCCGGCGCCTTGCGTGGCTGCGGGGGCGGACGACGCGTCGTCCGTGTCCGGGTCGCCACCGCCAAGGCTTTCGCGCAACGACGCATCGGCCAGCCAGAAATCGGCGGTGGCGTCGATGTATGCGAGGACCGTGTCGCGCTGCTCGCGGGCATCGCTCAGCAGATCGAAGACACTGGCGAGCATGCCGTTGTAGCGCAGCAACCATTCGTCGGAGATACGCTGGCGCATGGGCAGGATCGTGGTGCGGTAATGCGCCGCGATGTCCCAGGCGGCGAGCGTCTGTGCGCGGCGCGCACGCACGTCGGCGCGCGCCGCGACCGCCGTATCGGCGAGGTGCTCGACGCTTTGCCGATAGCGCGCTTGCGCCCCGGCCACACGCGCCGTGCCCCAGTCGAACAACGGCACTTCGAGCGAGATCTCGTAACCGCGCTGGTTGGGCGAACCCGTCGCGCTGTTGTCGCGATAGGCGGTATCGAGCACGTTGACGAAGCGGGTGGCGCGCGTGAGTCCCAGGTCGCTTGCCGTGCTCTCGAGCGCTGCGCGAGCCGCGCGAACGTCGCCGCGCTCGCGCAGTGCCCGAGCTTCGGCGTCGGGCCATGCCGGGCGAGTGCGTGGGAGCGCGGGCAGACGCGCCGGTAGCGTGAAGCGCAGTTGTTGTCCCCACAGGCCCATTTGCCGGGCGAGGTGTTCGCGTGCGATATCCGACTGCTCGCGGGCACGCGCGAGTCGCGCGGCCGTGTCCGCATCGACGAGCACTTCCTGCGTGCGGCGCATCGCGCTGAAGTTGCCCGCACGCGCCATGCCGTCGGCGAGTTCGCTGGCCGCCTGTGTCGCGAGACGCGTCTGCTCGAGAATCTGCACGCGCTCCTGCGCCGCGACGGCTTCGATCCAGGCTCGCCGCGTTCGCGTTGCCTGTTCGACGATCGCTTGCGTGACTTGCGCCTGGACTTGAGCAAGCCGTCGCGCTTCGATTCGCGACGCCAGCGGCATCGTGAGCACGCGAACGAAATCGAACCCCCAGGTGCGCTCGATGCCAATATCGCCGCCGCCTTGCACCCTTTGAAACGAGAAACGGGGATTGGGCAAGCGTCCGGCTTGCACGAGCGACGCTTCGGCAATGCCGAGTTCCGCGTAGGTAGCCTGCAAGCCGCGATGGTTGAGCAACGTGAGTTGGACTGCGGCGTCGATGTCGAGCGTTCGGGAAAGCAGGTCGTCGCGCGCCTTTGCGAGGGCTTGGGCGGTGGCGTCGTCGCGGGCCCAGACGGCAGATGTTCCGAGATGCCGTTGCGTCGCGTCGGCGACCGGGCCGAAGCCGCCGTCTTGGCTGAACGTGGCGCAACCCGACAGGAGCAGCGTGGCGAGCGTTGCGACCAGCCGGGGCGCGTGGCGGCGCCGTCGCGTTCGCGATGCGGTGGGCGCGCGGTACCGCGCAGCCACCGCGAGACGCAGGCCGGGGCGCGAGCGGTAGGCCGTCATCGCACACCTCCCCGCATGTCGTGTCCGGCAGGCGCTGCCTGCGAGTCGAGTGCCGTGCCGGAGGGCGGTGGCGTCGGCATGGCGTGCCCCATCGCTTCGTGATTCGCCTGGGCCTGCGTCGCTGCACCCGCCGCAGGCGAAGCGCCATGAGCGCCATGAGCGCCATGAGCGGCGGGAGCGGTGGGAGCAGCGTGAGTAGCGTGAGTAGCGTGAGTAGCGTGCGGGGAGGGCGACGGTGCGGCGCTCGTGTTCGCGCTGACGTGGCCTGCCATGTCGTGGCCCCCACCGGACACGCTCGCATTGATCATGCGCCAATCGTCAGCGGGCACGGACAGTGCAGGCCGGGAGAAGTCGCGGAGTACGCCGCTCGGCGGCGGTCCGGCAGGTGCATCGGGCGAGGCCGGGTCGTCGGCGCGCGTCACATCGGCGCGGCCATCGCCGCCAGGAGGCGGCGTACCCGGCGCTCCCGACGTTCCCGGCGTTCCCGACGTCTCCGGCGTCGCACTTGTCGCGCCGCAGGCGGGCGCGAGCCCCGCAGCCCACAGCGATAGCGCGATCGGTACGATCCACGCACGCGGTCGTAGAGAAGAAAGTGTCATCGAAAGTCTCGTCAAGCGGGCGCTGCCGGACATCTGCGCCGCAAGTTTGCGGGACAGTCCGGCGTTGCGCGGTCATTTGACAGACGGACTCATGGCGTGAACGACAGGCGCGCGAACGCCGGTCATGCAACGGTGCGGTAAGTCAGTCTGACGGGCAATGCAGACGGTGCGCGATCGGTCGGCGGGCGGGCGACGTCAGGCGAGGTCGCCCTTGCCGTTCGCCGTTCGCCGTGACGACGGACCGTCAGGCGGCGCGAGCTTTCGGAGGACGTTCAGGCACGGCAACGATGGCGCTGCTGGACGACGTGCGCAGGAAGGGGATGGGGGTGGACGGCTGAGCGTCCGGTGTGCGGAGCCCGCCGCTGGGCGCAAGCGCCGTGCAGATGGCGCACGCCGCGCAGGCGGAACAACCGGTGGGCTGGCTGTGCGAGTCGTGTGACGCCGCGCTGTCTGACGAGCGGTCCGCGTGTGCCATCGGATGCGATTGGGCAGGGTCCAAGGCGGCACTGTCGCTGGCAGCCATGCCCGGCATCGCGTCGCCGTGGCTCGCGATCGTCGCGTTCATCATCGCGCGATGCATGCCCTGCATGGCCGTGACCGCATTGTCGGGCGCCTGGGCAGCGGCGGGTGGCATCGCCGACGCGGGCATTCCCGGCGCGCAATGCATGCGCAGCGCGGCCATGGCCTGTAACGGCACGGACACGCACAACAGCCACAGCACGAGAAGTTTGCGCCAGCGATTCATGCTGCGCAGTCTAGCATCGCCCGCGCGACGCTCGCAAATGGACGTGCATCGCACGCGCGTGCACGGCCAGGGATGTGTGCAGGGTCTCAATGCTCGAAGAGGTGGTATGCCTCGACGTGTGTACGCCGTCGCGAGAGGGCGACGAGATTGACGATGCACACCGCAGCGACGAGGCCAAAGAGGGGGGCGGAGACTTCGATGGTGTCGCGGGCGAGGAACGAGATGAGTGTCAGCGTCACCATCAGCGTGAGCAGTACCCGATGGAGCCACGCAGCCAGCCGTAGATGCCGCTCGGATTGCGTGACCAGCACGGTGAGCGCGACATAGAACGGGGCCGCGAGCAGCGCCAGCACGCAAAGCGCGAGCATCACGCCCAACACGCTGGCGAGTAACGCATGCCCGTCGGCGGCGCTCGATTGCACGCCGACGACCGTTGCCGCAGCGAGATAGAGCAGCATCAAACCATTCAGAATGATCGCGAGTCGGTTCATGACATCTCTCCGGCAGAAAGAAGTGCGGAGGTGGGATCTCCCCGCGCGGCGCGACGGGGTCCGGTGGGCGCTCAAGCGGTCAAGCGGTCAGTGGGCGAAGGCGGCGTCCGGCGGAGGACGAGACCCGGCGCGCAACGCCATCGTCCGGCGACGGACGCTCGCCGTGCGAGGGGCGTCGTCAGCGGGGAGGCTTGGGTGTGGCGGCCGGACGCGACCGTCCGTCCGGGCTGCACGCCGCCGGTGGCGACAGCCCCAGCCAAACGGCGGCTGCATCGATGCTCGCCGAATCCGACGGCGCCTGCACGCGATAGATCGACACATTGCCCCGGTCGTCGACACAGAACAGATCGCGCTCGAGGTCGGCCGCGACGTCGAGCCGTCGCTGGATCCGATAGAAGCCTAACGGCGTGAGGTCCTGCACGAGTGCGGCGAGCGTCTCGGGATAGAGATACAGACGGCTCGGCCAGTGACCGTGCCGGAAGCGGAACATGCCGAGAGCGCCGAGCACATGGGCGAGCGTGCCGCCGTGACCGCGAACGTGCTTGAGCGCGCGCGACGGGGCGTGGGCACCGGTACTGTGCGAACTTGCGGGACGAAGACTGTCGGGATGGGTGGCTTGCCCCATGGTTCACCCCGCGCGACGCGAAACCGCGCGAGCACAGCGCAAGCCAAACACTGCCGACGACGTACAGGTATCCACAAACACTCCGTTGACTTCTCGAAGGTACGTGCCCGGCGAATGTTGTTCTTGTGTCTTGTGATTGGATGGTTGCAGAGCTGTGCCGCAGGCGAAATCCGAACTTTCGCTTAATCCGTCGGCATGAGGTATCGCACAAGCCGGTCGGGCGGAAGGAAGAGACGTTTCAAGAGATACGTCCAAAGGGAAACCGGCGGACTAAGCCGCCGGTTGAGGCCCCATCGGGGTATCGCCAGCCACGCGTACCGGCGCGGCATGGTATGGGCCAAGAAGACTTGGCACCAAGAGGCATTGCCGCAATGCACCGAACCGTCACCGGTTCCCGGCAGTGCCCATGCAGTTCGACTGCCACTTGAGTATAGATCACGCGTGGCGCGGGCGAATCGACCATTTGGATGAGCGAGCGCCGTGTACGAACCCTGCGGCGCGCACGCACTCGAATTGACGCACGATTTCCCGTGTGCCTGTAGTTTCGTCTGCACCGACTTTGGGTTTTAATGGCACCATTCAAGGCAATATTGCAATGGGTGCGGTCCCGCACGGCAATCACGCCGTACGATGCCGCGCCCCTCAGTCAAACATTCCAATGATGGCAACGAATTCTTTAAAGCGATGGACGCTGCTTGCCTGCCTGTGCGCGGCGCAGTCGGCCTTCGCCGCTGATCAGTGCGAAGGCATCCTCATGCTCGCCAAGAGCGCGCAGAGCGGTTTTGTAGACGTCACCGGCCCGCTGGCGGCCAAGAGCAATCGCGGCGAAAGCTACGAGGCAACCTACTCGATGCCGGGGGGCGACTGCAAGGTGTTCCGGGCGACGGGCCTTGCCCCGACCTACGAATGCGTTTGGGATTACCAGAAGATCGCACCGATGGATCTGCGCCGTCAGGCCCAGGGCTTCGCCACGCAGGTCTCGCGCTGCACGCGTGGCGTCACAACGCTGCGAACGACCACGACGAACCCGGCCGGCTTGCCTGCCGAATGGCAGAGCGCGAGCCGGAAGTACGCACGCCCGGTCAATTTCACGGTCACGGCGCAGGACCTGGTGACGCCGCGCGGCGAGCGTCTGCGCGAGATATCGCTGTCCGTCGAAAAGCAGATCGAGAAGTAAGTCACGGGTTGTCTCTGCCGGCGTTGCCGGCGGGCTCACTGCGGGCAGAACCGACGGTTCCGAGCCCGGCGGCCCGGGCGGGCAGCGCGCCTCGTGTCCGCGCGATGGCCCGGTTACAAACGGTTGCAGACCACGCCCGCCGTTAACATTTTTTCAGTCGACGCTCGCTCGGCCGAGCCGGTAAAGTCATTCTTGAGGCGTATGGCGCACCTGCAACCCGCAGGTGTCGGCGGCGTCTCGTGCCAACCGGCCCCACCTTAGCGGCCGGGCGTGATGGCTGAACCCCCATGAGTGTCCGACTTCGTTACTGTTTCCTTCTGTTGCTCGCGTGCGCCTACCCCGCCTGGGCGGATGGCGGGCGTCGGCGCGACATGCTGGACATGAACAAGGCGTCGCTGCGGGAAGACATCAGCCGTTTCAGCGCCGATCGCGGTCGTGGCCAGGCAGCCTATCCGAACTGGGCCGCACCGGCAGAACCGCGGGAGCGTCTGTACACGCCCCAAGGCGAGCCACGCGGTCCGCGCGGCGGCCAGGGTGGCCGCCGAGGTCGCTGAGCGCCGTCGCTGACTGCATTCGCTGAGCGCAGTCGCCAACGGTATTCACGATACGCCGTCGCCTGAGTACCTTCGTCGTTCACGCTTTTCCTCCCTCCCTCCCTCCCTCCCGCTCTTCCTTCCTCAAGAACGCAGGCAATGTTGCACATGTGCAACATTGCAGATGCACGCCTATCCACAACGACGTCCGCCAGTCGTTCTTGCTGCCTGCCTACGTTTCCCCAATGCTGCCGTGAATGTGAGTCATCGCTAACCCGCCGATATAAGGAATATATCGATCTCGTTATACCGGGATTAATTGTGGCGCGGATGTTCGACCGATTTTTGTCTCTCCACCATTTCCCGGTCACTTCGTGTGACGCATTTTTCCACGCTGTCCTGGCCTATCTGTGCAGGGCGGGCCTGTGCGAGAATCACGGCCGTTTATCAGGGAGGCGCTTCGCAAGCAGGCGCCGGCAGGTTCCGTGCAACCCGGGAACCGGCACACAAAAGACATAAATCAAGGAGAAGTCAATGAAGCGGAGTATGGCCAAGGGCATTGGCGGGGCGCTCGTTTTGGGTGCGTGCGTGAGCGCGCCCGCATTCGCACAATCGAACGTCACGCTGTACGGTCAGGTCGACGCTTGGGCAGGCGCGGTCAAGAACCCGGGCGGCGACCGTGCCTGGACGCAGGGCGGCGGTGGCATGTCGACGTCGTACTGGGGCATGAAGGGAAGCGAGGATCTCGGCGGCGGCCTGAAGGCGGTCTTCGTGCTCGAAGACTTCTTCCGTCCGCAGAACGGACAGTACGGACGCTTCCAGGGCGATTCGATGTTCTCGCGCAACGCGTACGTCGGTCTGTCGTCGGACACCGCCGGCACGGTGACGATCGGTCGTCTCACCACGTCGTACTTCGTCTCGACGATTCTGTTCAATCCGTTCGTCGATTCGTACACGTTCAGCCCGATGGTGTTCCACACGTTCATTGGCGAGGGCGGTCAGGGCATTGTGGGCGACTCCGGCTGGAGCAACGCCGTGATGTACACCACGCCGAACTTCAAGGGACTCTCGGGCAGCGTGTCGTACGCGTTCGGTAACAAGGCGGGTGAGACGGGGCAGAACAAGTGGAGTGCGTCGGCGCTGTACTTCAACGGCCCGTTTGCCGCGACCGTCGCCTACCAGCAAGTGAAGTTCGATGCGCAGCCGGACGACCTCGCCGGCATGGCCGGCTTTCGCAGCCAACAAGCCGTGCAATTGGGCGCGACGTACGACCTGCAAGTCGTGAAGCTCTTCGGTCAGTATCAGTACATCCGCAACAACATCACCGGCGGCGGGGTGTCGGAGAACGGCGGCCAGCTCGGCGTATCGGTGCCGCTGGGTAACGGCAGCGTGCTCGCGTCGTACGCGTACACGAAGAGCTCAGGCGCGAGCAACGTCAACCGCAAGACGTGGGCTCTCGGCTACGACTACAACTTGTCGAAGCGGACCGACATCTACGCCGCTTACATGAACGACAAGGTGAGCACGCTCTCGGGCGGCGACACCTTCGGTGGCGGCGTGCGCATGAAGTTCTGAGATTCAGGCGCGCGCGCCGGACAGGCGTGTGAAGGAACATCGTCGAAGGGGGCAGACGCGGTTTGAAGCGGCGTCTGCCCCCTTCGTTCGTTGAGCGACGACGAATGCGCGACGCGCCATGGGCGCGAACGCTGCGCGAAATCGGCATGTATCCGGCGTGTATTCGGCGTATATCCCGCGTATATCCCGCGTATATCCGGCATGTATTCGACGCCGCATCTGACGCGTTTCGCACAGCGGTTTCATGTGTCATCGAATCGACGTGTCCGCGCTATGATTTGTGCACCGCGCAAGACGGTATTCCCGCCATCTTTCAGCACAAACGGAGCAGAGACAACATGACGATTCAACACGTAGGCATCATTGGCGCCGGCACCATGGGTAACGGCATTGCACAGGCGTGTGCGGTGGCGGGGCTGCCGGTGACGATGGTCGACATCAGCGATGCGGCCGTGCAGAAGGGCGTGGCGACGATTGCCGGCAGTCTCGACCGCCTGATCAAGAAGGACAAGCTCAGCGCGGCGGACAAGGATGCAGCGCTTGCGCGCATCAATACATCGACGGACTACGCATCGCTTGCCACGGCCGACATCGTGATCGAAGCGGCGACCGAGAACTTCGATCTGAAGGTCAAGATCCTCAAGCAACTTGAGGGCGTGGCAAAAGACGGCGCGATCCTCGCGTCGAACACGTCGTCGATCTCGATCACCAAACTCGCCGCCGTGCTCGCCAAGCCAGACCAGTTCATCGGCATGCACTTCTTCAATCCGGTGCCGCTCATGGCGCTCGTGGAGATCATTCGCGGTCTGCAGACGAGCGACGAGACGCACGCGCGTGTCGATGCGCTCGCACGCCAGCTCGGCAAGTCGCCGATCACGGTGAAGAACGCACCGGGCTTCGTCGTCAACCGAATTCTGGTGCCGATGATCAACGAGGCATTCTTTGTGTTGGCGGAGCATCTCGCGTCGCCCGAGGAGATCGACGAAGGCATGAAGCTCGGGTGTAATCATCCGATCGGTCCGCTGGCGCTTGCCGACATGATCGGTCTGGATGTCTGCCTGTCCGTGATGAATGTCTACTACGAAGAATTTGCGGATTCGAAGTACCGTCCGTGCCCGTTGCTCAAGGAGATGGTCGCCGCCGGATATCTCGGACGCAAGACCGGGCGCGGCGTGTACACGTACTGACGCCCGGTTGCATGGCCGGCTGAGCGGCAGGAACCCGGCGCGTAAGGCGCGCCGGGTTCCTGGCCGCAAACGCGCGTCCTTCGGGGCCCTTAGGGTTCGGCGGGACGTGATCGGCACATCAACGCGACCCGTCAGGCTCAGCCTCGTGCAACGACATGCTATCTCCGGATGACGGACTGTCACTCCGGCTCGGTGGGTTTAACGCGGAATGGCCTGATGAACTGCCTGAACTCCCCAAACTGCCCTGACCTAACGAGCCGTTCGGGCTTGTCCGATGGATGCCGAGCGGGCGCGTGAGAGAGACGATGTAGGGACTGCCGGGGGTATGTCCGATATCGACGAGCGCCCGGTTGATCAAGCGACCCGCATCGAAGCGGTTGCTGGCGCCTCCAAACGAGACGGCTTTGAGGGTGCTCCATGGGTCCAGAAGGATCGTCGAATGGCGTGTCAGATAGGCGGCTTCCCGGAAGAACTCGTGGCTGATACCGTCCCGATGCAGCGGTCGCACCGGGGTCGATCGGTCGAGGAGTGCAATCAAGTGTTCGGATTCCGTGTAGAGCACCATGACATGCGGCGGCCGGTTTTGCGGCTTGAACGTGATCATGCGGATCTTCCTTTTTGAGATGCCGCTCTCAAGCAGGAAGTGAAAGAGAATTTCGGCGTTCTCCTGGCAGAAGGCTTCGGCCGCCGCAGTCCACAGATAATAGTTCGCCGTGATCTCGGCAGCGATGCGCTGTTGCTTGATCAGCGGTGAACTCGGGTCGATTGTCTTGCGCATGGCGTCGCGAAGCACGGTACGGTGATTGATGATCGAATTGTCGCGAATCGGTTGCAGATCGGCGCGATTCGTTCGCCGAAGGTGCAATTCACTGAGTTCGGAATACGCCGTCTGAATCGCCTCCCGCACGTTTTCGTCGGGAAGGTGTCGTACCGCACTGAAAATCTCGTCGAAGCTGCCGGCAATGCTGTCCGCCGGATGGGCCAAGCGACTCGAACCACACCCACCGCCGCACAGGCGCAGTGGCGCGTGGGCGTGCCATTTCCCCGTGCTCGCGTCGTACGTCACTGGCACTTGCGCGCGCCGCTCGCTGCCTTGAGGGGCATCGACAAGCCAATGATCGGCGCTTAGACCGCGCCGTGCCCGGTAGTCGCCTGCTTCGCCCCTCAGGTAATGGTGGCCATTCACCAGAACGAGGCGCGACGGTTCGCCGGGGGGAAGCTGATCGACTGGCAAGTGTTGTTCGTAGCCGTGCAGATACTGGCGTTCGTCAACGATATGAAGCGGACTCGCCGGTTCGAGGACGTGCGCCGGCTCACCGGGTGGCAGAGCGGGGGAAAGCACGGCTTCTCGCGCGTCTTCCGCGCCGGCGTCTTCCGCTTTGTCATGCGTGTCGCCTTGGCTGCCGGGTTGGACGGCGTCGGACCGTGGCATGGAAAGGCGATCTTGCATGAATTCGGCGCTCGGTGCGTCAACGCGGTGCGCCGGTAAGGAGGGGTCTACAGGACGAGGTGCGGACGGCGAATGCGCTGGCGCAGACGAATCGGCGTGAGGCTTCAGTCCCGCCCCCATGGTGCGCGGGTCGGCGTACTGCAGAAGTCCCGCGATCTTTTCGGAATCAGGGGACTTGCCTTCGAGACCATCCTTGAAGATGTCCGCCAGATCGCCGGGGAGTCGCAGCATCGGCACACCGGGCAGCAGTCCGGTTGCGAGGTCGAGCACGTCGGCACCTTGCTGAACGCCCTGACGCACGTGCGGATCGATTTCCTGACCGCTGAGCATGGTGTAGGCGTCGCCCATCGATTCCCCCAGGTGATGAAAGGGAGCGCGTGCCGCCGCTACCGCATTCACGAAATCGTAAAAGGTGTAATCGGACTTGATCGAAGCGCGCGCCATGGGCCTGACGACCACCTCGCCGAACGCTGGCGACGCCGCGTTGGCCGTGGGCGGTGCATCTGGACTCCATGTCGTGGCGACTGCACCGCCGACTTCGCCGTCGCCCTCCGAGGGAGATGCGCGCCGTGGCACCGCACCTGCGGCGGGCGCCGCGAGATTGGCGACCAGCATGATCGCGAGCGCAGCCGGCCACGCCGTACCATTCGGCGGTTGGCGAGGGCCTGTGCGTTCGCGGCGTTCCGAGCCGTACGAAACGGACTGGGGGCGTGCGAGTCGCGCACCGCGAAAGGCTTGCGGTAAACCCGCCGACGGCATTGGCGGGTTCCGGCAATTTCGGGGCGTATGAGGCGTTCCGTAGCATGGCGCGACGCGCATGGCGCGGTGGTGCGAATCAATGGGCATGAACTCCTCCGAAGGGGCGGGGGCACGGATGTGCCGAGGGCCGGAACGAGACGAAGATGGACCGGGAATCGTCTTCAATCCGACGCGGCGTGGTTGTCGTCCGCCGGTTGAATCGGTGAGTTCCGCAGACTCGGGTTCGAGCGGATCGAGGTGCCCGACGGGGTTCCCGAACGGCCTGAGCTTCCCATGTTCGCGGCACCACGCATCGCCGCCGCAGCGCGCTCGCGGGGCGTGGGATAAGGCCGGGTCAGAGAAACCGTGTAAGGGCTGGCGGGACGGTGCCCGGTATCGGCGAGCGAGAAGTCCAACATACGCATCAATTCCTCGATGTCGTTGGCGTGCTTGAACGACGACGCCTTGATCCGGCTCCAGGGGTCGAGCAGCGCGGTCGTGTCGCGCGTCAGATACACGGCGGCCGTAAATCGTTCGCCGCTGATGCCATCGACATGACCCGTCACCGGCGGCTGAGGCGTGGAGAGATCGAGCAGATCGATAAACTGGTCCGACTCTGTATAGAGCACCATGACATGCGGCGGGCGACCCTGCGGCTGCACGGTGATCATTCGGATGTGGTGGCTGGGCACCCCTCGGATCAGCAGGTAGTGAAAGAGAATTTCCGCATTCTCCTGGCAGAAGGCTTCGGGGCTGAGGTTGAGGAGGTCGTATTCCACATAGTTGTCGTAGTGGATTGCGGTGATCAACGCGGCCTCGCGTTGTTGCTCGAACAGCGTTGCGTACGGGTCGAGCCGCATCAGTTGCCGTGCCAGGATACGGCGGTGTTCGACAATCGAGTTATCGCGCCAGGGACGCAGATCTTCACGGTTGGTTCGCATCAGATGCAACTGCGCCAGGTCGCTGTAGGCTTGCTGAATCGCATCGCGCACGTCGCGATCGGCGATGTGGCGGATCGCATCGGCGACGTCGTTTTTGCTCATGGCGACGCTGTCCGGTGTGGATTCCCGGCTCGGCCCGCATCCACCGCCGCACAGCCGCAAGGGTGCCTCTGCCCGCCATTCGCCGGTCTGCGCGTTGTACGTCACCGGCACTTGTGCGCGTGTGCCGCGTGGGGCGTCGACCAGCCAAAGACCGGCGCGTGCCCCGGGCGTCACGCGGTAATAGCCGGAGGCGCCGCCAAGATAGTGCCGACCGTCGATGGTCACCCACTGGCGACGGGGTCCGGGCGGAAAGTGCGCGGGCTCAAGCGCCTGTTCGTATCCCTGAAGGTACGCGTGCTCGCCCTCGATGCGAAAGCCGGGATTGGCGGTATCGCCGCCTGCATGGACCGCGCCTCTCTCGACGATTTCCCTGTCTCCCACAGGGCGGCTGTCGGGCATGGTATCGGATGCAGCGTCGAAGACGTGGGAACGCTTCACCGGTTCGTGCGCATCGATGCCGGCATGGGACTCCGGCGCCTGTGCCGATGCGGATTCTGGCTGCATCGGTACTTGGCTGCCACGCGTGCGCGGCGCGCCCAATTGCAGGAAATCGGCAAGCCGCTCCGGCTGCGGTGCCTTGCCATCGAGCGCATCGACGACGAGATCGGCCAGATGCCCGGGCAATCGCGCGAGTTGCACGTCCGGTATCAGCCCAGTGGCGGCGTCGACCGCGTCACCGACGCGCTGCGCTTCGTCGAGCGTTGTCCGATCCACTGCTTTGTCGCTCACGGCACTGTACGCCTCGCCGATCGCTTTGCCCAGATGACGGAAAGGCGCACTGGCGGTAGCCACGGCCCGGAGAAACTCCCGGAAGGTATAGTCCGATTTGATCTGCACAGCGTTGATCGGATGCATTTCGACATCGTCAGGCAAATCCTGTTGCGCCTCTGACGCGAGCGCTGTGGCGTTGTCGGGCGTGCTTCCCCCTCCCCGGCGATTGTTCGGGATGCGGGAGAGCATGGGGGTTGCCATCGCGGCGGGCATCGTGAGATTCGCGACCATCATCACGGCGAATGCAACCGACCAAGGGCCGATGGACGATGGGTCGGTGCGCGCGCGCAGGGGCGCGGATGCGTTGTCGCTCATGCGCTTGCGGGCGTTGCGTGTGCCATGAAATTCGCGAGGAAAGGCGGGCGCTGTGAACGCATGCGTCTCATGGGATCGCGCAGAGTGGGCGGCGTGATAGCAAGGGGGGGCGTTGATCGCACGACAATGTGACGAATACCGCATGAAAATGCCTCCTCAAGAGAGCCTGAATGGATGCACGGCAGCGCCGGCGCGAAGCCGAGCGGCGACCGGCGACCGTGAGGGAAGACTGCCATTGGGAGGGGCGGCGTGTTTGCGCTTCGACCGAGCGCACTATTGATTTCGTCACCGCGTGGCGAGACCGCGCCGTTTGCCACGCTACGACGTGGCGCTGGCGTCGTCTCCTGACGACGTTTGACGTTTGTCGACCGATTCCGATCCTGGGCGAATTTATGTTTCGGTATGCGAAACAATGGAGCCGTGCTTAGTCATCGCCCACCGAGCGTAGTGCTTCGGGAAGCGTGTACTCAGACTTGATCGCCGAATGGGCCAACGGCCGCACCTCGATGGCGGGGTCGGACATTGCGCCGGGCGGACGATAACAAGGGGGGAGGGGTACGACACGCGGGTTCGACAACGGTGACATGGCAACTCCTCTCCACGAAGCGTTGCCGCCGCCCGCATCGTGAGCGGAGAGGGCGTTTGCGGCAACTGGGGAGGGACGACGCCATATCGTGCGCCCGCAGGGCTTGGGCGGGGCCGCGTTGTCGATTTCGTCGCGCGTCGCGGGCCGACCCGGCGGTGCGCCGCGCGTGCGCGCGACTTCAGCCGGCCAACCGTCGGCGCGTGTCGTCGTATTCCTGCTTCAGGCGCGCCACGATTTCGGCCACCGGGCGCACGTCATCCATGAGTCCCACCCCCTGACCTGCGCCCCAGATGTCCTTCCATGCCTTCGCCTTGGAGAAGTTCATCGCCGTCTTGTCAGCCGTGGGCAGGTTCTCGGGATCGAGGCCCGCGTTCAGAATGCTCTGGCGGATGTAGTTGCCTGACACGCCAGTGAACAGGTTCGTGTAGATGATGTCGTTGGCACTCGCATCGACGATCGCCTGCTTGTAGGTGTCGCTGGCGTTCGCTTCCGACGAGGCGATGAAACGCGTGCCGATATAGGCCAGATCGGCGCCCATGGCCTGTGCCGCAAGTATCGATCCGCCGTTGGCAATCGCGCCGGAGAGTACGACGGGGCCATCGAATATCTTGCGCACTTCACCGACCAGCGCGAACGGCGAGAGCATGCCCGCATGCCCGCCCGCACCGGCGGCGACGAGAATCAGACCGTCCACGCCGGCTTCGAGCGCCTTGTTGGCATGCCGCAGATTGATCACATCGTGCAGCACGATGCCCCCGTAGCTGTGCACCGCGTCGAGTACTTCCTTGGGCGGTGCGCGCAGACTGGTGATGAAGATCGGTACGCGATGCTCCACGCACACGCGCACGTCGTGCTCAAGCCGCTGATTCGATTGATGCACGATCTGGTTCACGGCGAGCGGGCCGACGACCGCGTCCGGATTCGCGGCTTTGTACGAAGCGAGTTCCTCGGTGATCTGCGACAGCCAATCCTCGAGAATCTGCGGCTCGCGCGCATTGAGCGCCGGGAACGAACCGACGATGCCGGCCTTGCACTGCGCGAGTACCAATGCTGGATAACTCACGATGAACATCGGCGAGGCCACGACAGGCAACGCCAGGTTTTGCAGAATCTTGGGAAGGGCCATGGAGTCTCCTTGAGCAAGGCGTTCGGCGGGCAGCGCGATCGTGTGGACGCGCAATTCGCAGTGCCCAGCGTTAGCGAACGATCGTTCGATTATAGGGGGAATCGCACGTCGCCCGGTGAGCGGGCACTCGAAGAATGCTTCAGTTCCAAAGGCTCGATTCGCGCCGTATCAGGGAAAGTCCCCTTGGAGCGGGCGAGGTCGGGAGCTACGATGAAATCGCGTGCCAAGCGGGGTCAGCATCAGGATGCCGCAGGACGAACGCCGCGTAAGCGACCGTAGCGTTCGTCCGGCACGTCACGTCCTCAAACGCTGCTTGCCGTATCTGGCAAGCGGCGTTGTTTTTTTCGGGGCGCCGCGCCCTATACCGCATACACCCGGTCGGTCGCGCTCTCGTAACGCAGTGCACCTGCCTTCGCGAGCTCTGCAACGAGCGCGTCGAGCAACTCAGGCCAGCCCGACGGCGGCGCAAGCATGGCGGCCGCGTTGCGCCACACGCGCGCGCTGTCGAGCGTTGTCTTGAGCGTCGTGCATGCCAGCTCCGTCTCGGCCATGAGACGGAAGACGATCAGCACCTTGAGCGCGTTGCGAGCATTGCGAACCGGGTCGCTTTGCAGATACTCAAGGCGACCGCGCGCGGCGGCCAGTGCGCCGCCGATATCGTCGAAGGGCTTGCCATGTCCTGGAATCACCAGCGCGACGTCGAGTTGTTCGATGAGATCGAGCACGGCGGCTTGTTCGGCGAATCCGGACTCGCCGTCGAGTTCCGGAAATATCACGCCGAAGCCGCGTTCCCACAGCGCGTCGCCGGAGATCAGGATGCCGTCGGTGGCGTTATAAAGCATCAACGCGTGCGGATCGTGACCCGGCGCGCCGAGCACCCGCCATTCGCGCTCACCGAGCGTCATGGCGTCGCCGGGCGATAGCGTTTCGTCAAAGGCAAAACGCGCGCATCGCTGGCCCGTCGCCTCGAACGAGAGCCGTCGCGCGTCCCAATCACGCACCGGATCGGCTTCGGCCGCCGGTATCCACGTGCGGCAATCGTAACGGGCCTGGAGCGCGGCGTTGCCGCCGCAGTGATCGGAGTGCAGATGCGTATTGACGAGTCGCGCGAGCGGCTGACCGTCCGGCAGGGCGTGCGCGACGAGCGCGAGCGTCTGGTCAGAATGGGTGACGTAGCCGCTGTCGACGAGCGCGGGCGCATCGCCGAGGAACAGAACATTGTTCGACGAGAGCCAACCGCGCTCGAACACGCGAAGTCCGGGGGGCAGGGCAGGCGAGGTCATGGCGATATCTCGTGAGGGGCGATGGTACGGGGGCGAGCGGCGTGTCAGACCGGTTTGGCGCACACGAGAATCTTGGCCGTGGCGGCGATGACCGTCTCGCCGCGTTGGTTGACGGCCTCACCGTCGAGCGACACGATGTCGCCCACGAGTTTCTCCTTCCACAGGCTGTCGGTGACCGTCCAGCGCACTGTGATGTCGTCACCCGCGTGCACGGCGCGGCGCAGTTTCATGTCGAATTCAAGCCCGAGCGGCTGGGCTGTTTTCGAGTAGTGCGTGGCGAGCAAAGCGGCGAGATACGACATTTGCTGCGTGCCGGAAGCAATCAGTCCCCCGAAGCGCGAATCGGCGGCCGCATAGTCGGCATCGAAATGCAATGGATTGAAGTCGTGCGCCAGCCCGGCGAATTCGCGGATCGAGTCGGACGAGAAATGATGCGTGGCGCAGAACGTCTCGCCAACGGTAACGATTTTTCCCATATGCGCTAACAAGAGAGTGGTGTGCCCAGGCGGCTCATCCGTTGCCGGCACCGGGGTCGTTGGCGATCACACGACGATGCTGCACCGGCGGCGCCTCATGCTCGGCTCGCCGGTCGGGCAACAGCGACCAGACATGACGCTTGTCGCCGTCGTCCATGGTCGACCACGCGGCGATCTCGTCGAGGGTGCGCCAGCAACCTGAGCACCAGCCCGTTGCCGGATTCATGCGGCAGACGTTGGTGCACGGCGACGGAACGGGGGAGGCATGCATCGTCGTAATTTTCGTGACGGTCGTGAGGTCGCTTGAGGTGACGTGGGGCGGTGCGCGATATCAGACCGGCAGGCCGAGCTTGGCCGCCTTCTCGCGCAGTTTTCCGTGGAATCGTGCCTGATCGACGATGACGCGCTCGTGGGTGCCGGCGCTCACTTTGTCGAGACCGTCCCAGGCTTCGACTTCGAAGCGCAGCGTGCGGCCGGCGACATCCACGAGCGTGCCTCGAATGCGCAGCGTGTCGCCCGCCGGGGTGGCCGCCAGATGCGAGAACGAGACGAGCGTGCCGAGCGATTGCTCGCGCGGCCAGTCGAGATACGGGCGAATTGCCTGCAGGCACGCGCATTCGAGAATGCCCGCGAGATAGCCGGTCGCAAGCACGGCGGGCATGTCGCGGCATAGCGCGACGTCGTCGTAAAGTTCGGGGACCACGGCCTTTTGCGGCACACGATAGGTCCACTCGAATGTCAGGCCCGGCACAAGTTCTGGGCTTGGCATGGCAGGTCTCCTTGAGGTGGGTCCTGGCTGAGTCGGTAAGCTGCGCCGGCCACTTCGCCGCCGGCGTTCGTTCAGTCGCGCAGCGCCACGTCGACGACGGGCGCCCCCGTCATTGCCACGAGCTGCTTCGGCGTCAGGCTGAATACCGCATGCGGGTGCCCGGCGGCGGCCCACAGGCTCGCGAGCTTGAGCAGGTCTTCGTCGATCAGCGTGACGGGCGAGACGACATGCCCGATCGGGCTGACACCGCCAATCGAATAGCCGGTCTTTTCCTTGACGAAGCGCGCGTCGGCGCGAGCCAGTTCCCCCACCTGTGCAGCGACCTTCTTCTCGTCGACGCGATTGATGCCGCTCGCGATGACCAGCACCGGCGTATCGTCGGCGGCGCGGCGGAAGATGATCGACTTGGCGATCTGGGCCACCTCGCAGCCGAGCCCGGCGGCCGCTTCGGCGGATGTCTTGCCGGTCGCCGGCAGCATCACGATCGGTTGGTCGTGGCCCATGCCGGCAAGCAAGCGCGCAACGTGACGGGCGCTTTCGGGAAGCGCCTCCTCTTGGGCAAATGCGGCAGTCTTCGGGGTCTCGCTCATGGTCGGTTCAGTGTCGTCGAATGGCTGATCGTGCACTTGTCGTGCACAGAGTGTCCGCGAGTTCATGGGTCGCCAAGGCTTCAGGCGCACGCCGTCGCGGCGTCCTGCAACTTCGTGAGCATGGCGCGTCCTGCGCGCGAGGCGTTCGGGCGGCCGATGGCCTGCGAAATGAAGTCGCCCGCGCGCACCACGGCGTCGAGGTCGATGCCGGTCTCGAGGCCAAGCCCATGCAGCAGATACAGCACGTCTTCCGTCGCCACGTTGCCGGTCGCGCCCTTTGCGTACGGGCAGCCGCCGAGACCGGCGACGGACGAGTGGAAAATCGAGATGCCCGAGAGCAGCGCAGCGTAGATGTTGGCTGTCGCTTGTCCATAGGTGTCGTGGAAGTGGCCGGACAGGCGCTCGATCGGGAACACGCTCGCGCAGGCTTCCATGACTTCGCGCGTGCGCGACGGCGTGCCCACGCCGATGGTGTCGGCAATGTCGATCTCATCGCAGCCGAGCGCCGCGAGCCGATGGACGACGTCGACCACGCTGGCGACCGGCACTTCACCTTGATATGGGCAACCGAGCGCGCACGAGATGCTGCCGCGCAGGCGCAGGCCCGCGTCCTTTGCCGCGCGTGCGACCGGTTCGAAGCGTGCGATGCTCTCCTCGATGGTGCAATTGATATTGCGTTGCGAGAACGCCTCGCTCGCGGCGCCGAAGATCACGACTTCGTCCGCCTTGGCCGCCACGGCCCCTTCGAAGCCGCGCATGTTCGGCGTGAGCACCGAGTAGATCGTGCCGGGGCGGCGCGTGATGCCGGCCATGACCTCGGCGCCGTCGGCCATTTGCGGCACCCATTTGGGCGAGACGAACGACGTCGTTTCGATGTTGGCGAAGCCAGCGGCCGACAGACGATCGATCAGCGCAATCTTGATGTCGGTCGGGACCGGCTGCTTCTCGTTCTGCAGGCCGTCGCGCGGGCCGACTTCGAGCACCTTCACGCGTTGCGGCAGATGCGACGTGGACAAGGACATGGGTGGTCTCCTCGGAGGGGTTCAGGCAAGGGATCTGTCGCGCAGCGCTCAGTATCCGCGCGTCGGATCGACGATGCCGGTAATGGCTTCGCCGCGCTCGAGCGCGGCGATCTTGCCCGCGATCTGCGCGACGGTTTCGTCACGCAACGTCAAGGCCGAAATGTGCGGCGTGATGGTCACGCGAGGGGCGCGCCAGAACGGATGATCGGCCGGCAAGGGTTCGGTGCGGAAAACGTCGAGCGTTGCCCCGGCGATCTGGCCGCTGTCCAGCGCGGCAAGCAGATCGTCTTCGACCAGATGTGCCCCGCGCGCCACATTGATCAGGAACGCGCCTTGCGCCAGTTTCGCGAACAAATGGGCGTTGAGCACATTCTCCGTTTGCGGCGTGAGCGGCAACAGATTGACCAGAATGCGGGCACCGGACACGCAGGCGTCGAAGCCCGCGTCGCCGTGATGCAATTCGATACCGCTGTCGTGCATGCCCTCGCCGCGCTGGCTGCGACGCCACGCGCGTACCGGAAAACCGAACGCCTTCAATGCCTTGGCGACATGCGCGCCGAGCGTGCCGTAGCCGAGCACCGCCACGGGGAAGTCCGTCAGACGGTTCGGCTTCTGAAACTTCCATTGGCCTTGCGCTTGCTGAGCGTCGAACACGTCGAGACGACGGAAGTAACGCAGTGCGGCGGCGCTCACGTACTGCGCCATCTGGTCGGCCATGCCGGCGTCTTCCAGGCGCACCAGCGGCACGCCCGGCGGCAAGTGGTGCGCGCCTTCGCCGCGCGTGCCGAGCACGCCGTCGACGCCGGCGCCCAGGTTGAAAATGGCTTTCAGACGCGCGCGCGGCAGCAGTACTTCCGCGTTCGGCTTCCAGAGCACCAGATAGTCGGCCGGTGCGGCATCGCCGGGCTGCCAGCCGCGAATGTTGGCCTCGCGCAGATGCTCGGCGAGGCTGGTTTCGTACGGGGCGGTCTTGCCGTCCGGGGAATAGATCAGGATGTCCATGTATTGCGGGGCAGGCGCGTATTGGAGCGTGACGAAGAGCGCGACGAAATTTGACGACGTTTGACGCAGCGACAGGGTCAACGAGGTGGCGACACACGGGCACGCACTGACGGTGCCGGCGCGCGCGCTCGGCACACGTCAGATCGTCGCTCAGGCAGGTGTCGGCGGCGTGGTCGCATTCACTCGGTTGACGTTAACGTCAAGTGTAACGCAGCTTGAGGTGCGGCGCGCATTGGGGCGCTCAGCGGGCGGCGTATCGGGGCGAGGCCCGAGGAAGGCGTGAGAATGTGCGTGCGGCGCAGCGGTCGAGCGGCCCGCTGCGCCCGGACCGCTCAGGCGTTGGCGGCGGCGCGCAACGTCACAAGGTTGACCGCAAAGTTGTGGCTGTCGTCGGCGATCCAGACGTCACCGTCCTGAATCGTGCATTGCAGTCGCATCGTGCGCGACGCGAGTGCCGTGAGCGCTTGCGCAGACGCTTCGTCGAGCATCCGCACCGTGAGGTTCGACAGGCGGGTGATCTGCGATTCGGTTGCTTGCCACCAGATGGCGGCAGGCTTGCCGCCATACGCCACGACGTCGACGTGCGCCGCACGGCCCGAGGCCTTGATGAGGCGTCGCGCGTCAGGCTGCCCGACGTCGATCCAGCGGACGATGTCGCCCCCGAAGTCGTGCTCCCACAAGTCGGGCTCATCGGCGCTCGAGAGGCCCTTGCCGAACGAGAGGCGTTCGCCTGCATACAGCATGAAGGCGAGCAGTCGCACCATCATGCGTTCATCGGTTTCCGACGGATGCCGGGCGAGCGTGAGGCTATGCGCGGCGTAATAGTGGCGATCGAGGTCGGTGATTTGCACCTCGGCCTTGTAAATGGTGGCTTTGAGTGCCATGCCGGGAAGCCGCAGGAATGAGGAAAGTCGCAAGCATACACCAGCGTCGGAAACTCGCTAAACCTGCTCGGACGGGCCCGCTGCGTCGACGGCGCGCTGCGGCAAGGGGGCGGTAAGCTCGGTATACTGGCGGCCCCGTCTCACCTGATGTGTCGCCCATGCCGGCTCCCGCACCGCAAACGATCGACGTCAACGGCTATCCGATGGCGTACGTCGAAACCCCCGCACCCGCCGACGCCATCGGTGCACCTCTCGTGCTGGTTCACGGTTCGCTTTGCGATTGCCGGTACTTCAAACCGAATATGGCGCCGTTGGGGCAGCGGCGGCGGGTCATCTCGGTGAGTCTTCGCCACTACTGGCCCGAAGCCTGGAACGGCCATGACGGCATGTTCTCCGGTGAGCAGCATGCCGAGGATCTGGCCGCCTTCATCACGACGCTCGGCGTCGGCCCGGTTCACGTGCTCGGCCATTCGCGCGGCGGCTATGTCGCGCTTCGCACCGCACTGCTCGCGCCCGACACCGTGCGCTCACTGATACTGGCCGACCCGGGCGTGGAAATCGGCGGCGGCCCCATGCAGATTCCACTCGACAGCCAACGGGGCAACTTTCGCGAGCAGGCGCTGGCGGCCATCGAGGCCGGCGATATCGACGGCGGACTGGCCATCTTCATCGACACGGTGAGCGGCCCGGACACGTGGCGTCGCATGGTGCCGTGGTTCAAGCAGATGGTGCGCGACAACGCTCGCACCTTGATCGGTCAGGTGGCCGAGCCGCGCACGCCCCTGCCGATCGACGCCCTCGGCGCCTTGCATGCGCCGGTATTGCTGATGGGCGGCGCGGAAAGCCCCGCGCCCTATCCGGATGTGTTGAACGCGCTCGCGTACGCCATGCCGGAGGCCCGTCGGATGGTGATTCAAGACGCCTCGCACGGCATGAATCTTGCCAACCCGATTGCGTTTCACCGCGCGGTGGACGCCTTCCTCGGAAACGACTGAAGCCCGAGGGCGTCAGACGCCCGGACGAGCGCACTGCCGGACACCGGACACGAATGCGCCGTCGCGAACAAGGGCCTTGCCTTCATTCGTCGCGTAACACGCCGTGCCCCAGGCGCAAGCTGAGCGTGCGCACCAGATCGGCCATCCACGCCTGATCGCGATCCGATAGCTTCTGCATGGCCCGGTTGAGCGACGGATAGGGATCGCAGGGCACCGTCACGCCTGAATCCGCCGCGACGCCGTTCGACGAGTCGAAGGCCAGCAGCTCATGCGGCGGCAGCCCGAGCGTGTCGGCCAGAATGCAGATGTTGCGCAGCGAGATATTGCGCTTGCCGCGCTCGACACCGCTCAGATATGAGCGCGCCAGACCGCTTTCCAGCGCAAGCTTGTCTTGCGCCCAGTTGTACTTCTTGCGCAAACCGGCCAGATGTCTGCCGAATCGAAATAAATTGGTGTCCATAAGAATGTTTTCCTTGTTAGGGACGAGAAGATTGGAACAAAAATCCGGCATTGGGGACGGTGCCTCGGGTATCCCCCGTTTGCGAGGCACGAACTACCGAGTCTGCAACGCGGATTTTTTGCGGACTTTCGGAGAAGGCACAACGAGTGCGGGCCTTCCGACGGTAGTGGTGGCGCCAATCTGCGTACCGCTGCGACGGCATTGCGATACGTCATGTCGCACGCCCGTCAACCAGAGCCGCGCAGTTTGACACCGGACATCCCGGGTGACGTGATGACGGGATTCTGAAAGGTTCCGCCTTGGGATGTCACTCGATGTCGACGGCGTCAACCGGCGGTCGTGTCGAGCCGCCCGCACTGGCGGCAGGCGTCAACTTGCGGACACTCCTGATGGGACGGGCGTGCGCGCGCGTGGCACGCCGCGCCAATACGCCAATTGCGGGGGTGTGAGGTCCTTGCAGAGGCGATCGCTTTGGTGAGAGGCTCGGTAACTTTTACAAGACGAACGATCGCGCAATGTCTCCTCGATACTGGGGAGACTTTGCGCAATGTCCTAAGAATCAATTGCCTCGCAATCGCTCACTCTTCATCGCTGATGGGGAAACGCGGAGGGTCCTCGCGCGTGATGGCCTCGGACCTGACGGGGATGTCCGGCGCGGCGCAAGCGTCTTGACTGTCCGACGGTGTGCGTTGCGGTTCGCGGATGCGGGCGGGCGGATGCAGGGCGTTGGAGTTCTCGGCCATGGCGTAATCCTGTTCGACCGGCGCGGCGAGCTGATGACACCGGGACACGCCTGCGTCGAAGCCGGGCGGGGCGGTCGGTCGCCCGGATGCGCTCGCGAAGGCTGCGCAGGCCGCGTTGGCGTCGTCCATGTCGTCCATGCCGTCGGGATCCTCACGCTCATCGTCAACACTGCTGTCGGGCGACGTGTCGGACGATGCGCACGTGTCCGTGCCGGCGTCGCTGGCTGGCGGCGGGGCGGCCTGACTCAGGCGAGAGCTGAGGCTTCGGATGATTTCGGCGAGCCAGACCTGATCGCGGTTTTCGAGGCGGCACAGCGAGCGGCTGATTTGCGGTAGCGGCGTGCGATCGGTCGACGCCGTGGCGTCTGCGGCGCCGGGCGCTGCCTGCGCGAAGCGCAGCATCTCGGACGTGGGCACCCCCAGCGTATCGGCCAGTACGCAGATGTTGACGAGGGCGACGTTGCGTCGGCCTCGCTCGATGCCACTGACATACGAGCGTGCCAGACCGCTCTCCAGCGCGAGCTTTTCCTGCGACCAGCCGCGCGCCTTACGCAAGCGGGCCAAATGATCTCCGAACAGCGCGAGTGGATTCGTTTGCATGGCGGAACTCCGTTGACGAGTCAAACAGCGTAATCAATCCCCCCGCGCCTTGCGACGTTATATCGCTTTCCTCCCCATGCGTTACAGGCGGGCCTCTATAAAGAGTCGGTGACGCTTATCGCGCGAAATTTATCGGATGTTTCCCAATTCTTTGGGCAGTGCACGGCCCTGGCGCATGCCGTGCAAGGCGGGGCGGTGGTCTGGTCTCGCCCGTCGCGACCCTTCCGCGACCCCTCCGCGCCCCTGTCGGGAGGGGGACGGTGACGAGCTGCACGAGGTTGACGCTGCCCGCAGTGCGTCGTGGGACGACGATGCGGGCCAAGCGGGCGATGCGAGGTCTTCTGAACGAACGTTGCGGCGTACGGGTGCGTGCGATCCATCGGGTTCCGACCGGTTTCGCCGAGGTTGCCCGCATCGCGCGCGCCGCGAGTAGAATGAATCAGGAGAGTCTGACACGTAGACCGCGTATGCGGTGTGCCACTCCGGGCCCCACGGTGCGGTGGCATCGTGCGCGTTACGTGATCGCCGATCGGAGCAGCGTGATGCCAGAGAGTCAGCAAGACGATTCGGCGCGGGCGGACGGTTCGCACGACCGACGAAGGGTGCCGTCGCCCGTCACCATCGACGCGGCGATCGCGGGGAGGGGGAAACGTTTTGTACGCCGACTTTATCGTCTGCGCGCCATTGGTCTGGGCATCGGCTTTTTCTGCGTCGCGGGTGTCTTTTATCAACATACGCTGTCCACGCCGCTTTGGCTCTGGGCGCTGCTGATCTTCCACGGGTTTGTCTGGCCGCATGTGGCGCGCGTTCTGGCGCTGTCACGGCCGGTTCCTTATCGCGCCGAGCATACGAATCTGCTCATTGACGCAGCATTCGGGGGATTCTGGGTTGCCGCGATGCAATTCAATTTGCTGCCGAGCGTTGTGGTGCTGGCGATGATGTCGATGAACAACATTGGCGCGGCGGGCGTGCGGTTATTTCTTCAGGGGCTGCTCGCGAGTTTGGCTGGCGGACTGGTCGGTGTTGCCGTGCTCGGCTTTCATTGGGCGCCGGCGACCGACACGTTCAATGTCATCACCAGCTTGCCGATGTTGATTCTCTATCCCATAGCGCTGGGGAAGGTCACGTACGACCTGGCGCAGAAACTGGCGCAGCGATCGCGTGAGATGGAGCATCTGTCGCGTCACGACGGTCTGACGGGCTTGCTCAATCGCCGTGCGTGGGAGCAGAGACTGGCGGAGATTCACACGCACTGCATGCGCACCGGACAGCCGGCCTGCCTGGTGCTGATGGATCTGGATCACTTCAAGCGAATCAACGATACGTTGGGCCATGCGGCGGGCGACGCGGCGTTGGCACGCTTTGCCGGGCTGTTGCGCCAACGATTGCGTGACGTCGATGCCGTTGGCCGATATGGCGGTGAGGAGTTCGGTGCCGTGCTGGTGAATACCGCGAGCGTGGCGGGTCAGGATACGATGCATCGCCTGCTGGTGGATTTGCGCGCACGCGTGGCGCAGGCCGAATCGCAAATGCAGGCGGGGCACGCCATGGCGCTGGCCGAGTGCACCGTGAGTATGGGGTTGGTGCCGTTCTCTGCGGCGTTCGATACGCCCCAATCGTGGCTTCAGCAAGCGGACCGTGCCCTCTATCGCGCCAAGCGTGGGGGGCGCGACGGTATGGTCGTCATTGACGTTGGGGAGGGGGGGCGGGTTCGCGAAGTCGGGGCTGGCCCAGATGTCGGCTCAGACGTCGGCTCAGAAGCCGGCGCGGGTGCCACCCATGACATTGGCGCGCCGCATTGATCAGCGCTTGCAGAGGCGGGTCAGTGCCCCGCGCAGAGCGGCGGGCAGCGCGGCTGCGAAACCGAACGGGCGCGACAGCGCTGCCAATCCCTCGCCGTTGAGCACACGAGCGCCTTCGAGGTGCGTGGCCAGCAGGCAGAAGGCTTCTCGATTCATACCGACGCGCTCGCACACGACATCGAGTTGTTTCAGGTCGTTCGGATGCAGGGTGAGGGTGAGGGTGATGCGCTCTGAGTCGGTGTTCATGGCTAGCAGTGGGTCATTTTTTGAAAACATCGGCCATGCCGCGCGCAGGGCGCGCATGCCAAGCGCCCACGCGATAGCGCAGGCGAGCGTGATCCGACTGCGCGATCGGCGGCAGGCACAGCAAACCCGTCGAGACGCCGGACCGACGGAACGACGCCCTCGCGGTGGCGAGGTCTGCGGTCCCGGCGATGCGCGCAATGCGAGATCGAGGTATCGAGGTATCGAGTTGTCTAATGCAACGCGTGGGCAGTACGAGGCTGTGGCGCGCAATCCGTCGCCTGAATCGCGGGCGGCGGTACGGCTCTGACGCGAGAGAGCGACGCCTCGTAACCAAAAGGAGGGATGACGCTCCATCCGGCCAAGATGCATGTGCCGGAATACAGCATGGAGACTGCGAACTACGACAACGGACTACCGACGACGACCGCGGCGGGTATTCCCTGCGACAGCACTTGTTGCCGCGCATACCGCGATGACTGCGGCGAATTCTAAATGGATTCGACTCTAGGGTAAACCCTTAAAATTGTAAGTAATGTCGCTTTTTGGACGAATGCGCTCCATTTGTCCAAACATTCGTTTGAATGTTAAGTGCTTCAAATCATGGAGAAATTGACCCCAACCCGCGTGCGTCAACGGGTTCGGGCCAATATCGACGTGATCGATCAGAAGCTGTGCTTCAGACCCATACCGACCAGCAGTTGCGTCCGTGCGCCGGCGTCGAGACCGTACGAGCCGACCGATGCGCTGGCTTCCACCGCCTGGCCGTGGCTCAACGTCTTACCGACTGCCTGTTGATAGCCGCCAATGACATAGGTCGACGTGCGCTTGGACAAGGCGTAGGTGACACCCGCGTTGAACTGGTTGTAGTGAGCCCCGATGTTGCGATCGCCACGCATACGCGTGTAGCTATAGCCGATGCCGGTGTTGATCGCCGGCGTCAATGCGTACGTGGCAAAGGCGTTGACCGTATCGAATTTCCCCGTGCCGGTGAAGTCCGAAAGGCCATCGCTGGCGTATTGCGCGTGCGAGAACGACAGTCCCAGAATCGCCGGGCCCACGGCGTACTTACCGCCCAGGCGTGCAATGCGTACCTTGCTCGCCGTACGGAAGCCGCTGTTGATCGGTGAGTTGAACAGCGAGCCGGCGCTGCTGGTCCACCCGCGGTCGCCAAAGTCGGCACTCGTAATGTCGTTCACCCGGTTGGAACCGCCATCCGCGAAGAAGAAGCCCGCGCCGAGGGCAATCGGCCCATTGCTGTAGGCACCCGCGAAGCCATACGCGCGGCCCGCGCCTTCCTTCCCCGCAACGTTGCCCGTCGCATACATGCCTTCGAACTGCAGACCGCCGAAGTTCGGCGTGGCATACCGGATCGAGTTGTCGATGCGGGCGCCGTTGTCGTAGTTGTCGACGTCGCCCGGCGTGGCGAAGAAGCCGCCGAAGTAACCGTCGGCAGTCACCCCTTGCACGAGGTTGACGACCGGATCGTACTGACGGCCGATCGTGACCTCACCCCACTCGGCGCTCTTCAGACCAACGATGGCCTTGCGTCCGAAGACGCGACCGCCGTTACCCTGCTTGCCATCGACCGCGTTGAAGCCGCTTTCGATCTGGAACAGCGCAGACAGCCCTTGGCCCAGCGGCTCCGTGCCGCGCAGGCCCCAGCGGCTGCCGGAGAGAATGTTGCTCGTGATCATCGAGCGCGATTGCGGACCGTTGCCAGTGGCGGTGTGGTTGGCGTGCACGAACCCCGAATCGATCGTGCCGTAGAGGGCGACGTTGTTTTGCGCGCTAACGCTGGCAGGCAGCGCGAGCAACGTGAGAGTTGCGGCAAGCGCAAGGGCGCGCTGGCCGGTGTACGTATGTGGGCGTTGAGTCATGGTGTCGAGCGGCTTTGCCGCGCAGGGTTGAAATCGACACCGAGAATATTTCCGAACACCCATTCGGATTCCTTATGAAAATTCCGAATGTGCTGAAATCCCCATGGCAGCGACCGCCTCTCTAGGTCGCTGTGAGATTTTCTAGGAACCCTCCTCAAAATTCGCAGATAAATACCGCAGTAAGCGGTAGCGCGGAGGAATCCGTCCTGCGTGTGTCAATTCGTGCCCGTCGTCAGGGCGATGCGCGACACCGCCCACGCGCGGCGATGCGGCGCTGTCGAGTTGGCTTTCGCTGTGCGCCGGGGGCTGTGTGCTGTGTGCCGGGCGCGGCAGCGTGCGCCCCGACGTGCAAAGCGGCGTGGTGTCGAGATGTTGTCGAGATGTTGTCGAGATGGTGTCGAGATGGTGTCGAGGTGGTGTCGACGGGGTGCGGGCGCGCCGCACCCCGAACGCGGGCTATCGCTTGAACGCGAGCAACTGCGCGCCTTCCGGCACCTGATCGCCGACGGCGTACAGCACTTCTTCGATCTCGCCGTCGGCCGGCGCGCTGATGGTGTGCTCCATCTTCATCGCCTCCATGACGAGCAGCGGTGCGCCCTTCTCGACCTTCGTGCCGGCCGGCGCGAGCACGGCGATGACCTTGCCCGGCATCGGTGCCGTCAAGCGGCCCTCGCCGCCTTCCTGTTCACCGGCCTGTGCCAGCGGATCGTGCCAGCGCAGCGTCCACGACTGAGCGTCGGCGAAGACGTGCGCCGTCTCGTGTTCGAAGTCGACGTGTCCCTGAACGCGCCGCTCGCCGAGCGTCACGCGATACACCCCGGCGTCGTGTGCGTAGCGATACGGATACGTCTGCGCATCGACGCTCAGCGTGCTGCCCTGCGGCCCGCTGGTGAGGACGGCGCTCAGACGCGTCTCGCCATGATCGAACGACATCGTGCGCTGATAGTCGCCGTTCAGACGCCAACCCGTCGCAAGCTGCCACGGCGAATGATGGTCGATGCTGTCTTGGTACTTGCGGCGACCGATCACCGTTTCGCGCGTCAGTTGCGCGGCCACGGCCAGCGCCAGCGCAGTCGCGGGCACGGGGGCGGCCGCCGGGAACAGCGTGTCGCGATGGCGCTCGATCAGGCCGGTGTCGAGATCGGCCCCGGCGAACGGCTCGCTGGCGACCAGACGGCCGAGGAACGCGATGTTCGTTTGCACGCCGACCACGCGGTACTGGCCGAGTGCGCGGCGCATGCGCGCAAGCGCCTCGTCGCGGTCCTGGCCCCACACGATCAGCTTGGCGATCATCGGGTCGTAGAACGGCGAGATGGTGTCGCCTTCGCGCACGCCCGAATCGATGCGTACGGCGGCCGGTGCGGCAGCGCTGCCGATGTCGAACTGAACCGCTGCGGGCGGCCGCAATGTGCAAAGCGTGCCCGTCGACGGCAGGAAGTTGTTGTCCGGGTTCTCGGCGTAGATACGCGCCTCGAGCGCATGGCCGTGAATGCGCAACTCGTCCTGCTTGCGCGGCAGGACTTCGCCCGCGGCCACCCGCAATTGCCACTCCACCAAGTCGAGGCCGGTGATCATCTCGGTGACCGGGTGCTCGACCTGCAGGCGCGTGTTCATCTCCATGAAGTAGAACGAGCCGTCCTGATTGGCGATGAACTCGACCGTGCCTGCGCCCACATAGCCCACCGCCCGCGCGGCGTTGCAGGCGGCGTCGCCCATGGCGCGGCGGCGCGCATCGGACATGCCTGGCGCCGGGGCTTCCTCCAGCACCTTCTGGTGACGGCGCTGCACCGAGCAATCGCGCTCGAACAGATAGACGCAGTTGCCATGCGTGTCGGCAAACACCTGAATCTCGATGTGACGCGGACGCGTCAGATATTTCTCCACGAGCACGCGTTCGTCGCCGAAGCTGCTCGCGGCTTCGCGCTGGCACGACGCGAGCGCGGCGCGGAAATCGTCGCTGCGCTCCACGACGCGCATGCCCTTGCCGCCGCCGCCTGCGCTGGCCTTGAGCAGCACGGGGTAGCCGATCTCGTCGGCGCGAGCGTGAAGAAAGGCGGCCTCTTGATTGTCGCCGTGATAGCCGGGCACCAAGGGGACGGCCGCGCCTTCCATGAGGGTTTTGGCAGCGCTCTTGCTGCCCATCGCGTGAATGGCGCCGACCGGCGGGCCGATGAACACGATGCCGGCTTCGTGACACGCGGCGGCAAACGCCTCGTTCTCGGACAAGAAGCCGTAGCCCGGATGAATCGCCTGCGCGCCGGTGGCCTTGGCGGCGTCGATGATGGCGTCGATGCGCAGATAGCTGTCGCGCGCCGCGGCACCGCCAACGTGCACCGCTTCGTCGCATACGGCGACATGTTTGGCGTGCGCGTCGGCGTCGGAGTAGACGGCCACCGTGCGAATGCCCAGCCGTGCGGCCGTCGCGGCGACGCGGCAGGCGATTTCGCCGCGGTTGGCGATGAGAATCTTGTCGAACATATTGCCTCCGGAAAACGATCGATTGGGGTGGCGCTCGCGCATCGTACGTAGACACCATGCTTCCGCTCGTGACGGAAGGCCGATGCACCCGCGCCGTTCTCTTTGCTATCCAACTTCGCCGCGCCGGCGGATCGTCTCATGCGATCTCGTTGCCGTCGCGGCGTTCAATCTCTGTCAACGCATCCTTCAACGCCGGTCCTGCGACGGGCGCGCGCTCAGTGCGTGGCGCAGGCCGTCAGGCCGTCGCACTCGCCGGGGGCTCCGGGGGCTCCGGGGGTTCCGGTGGTGCCGAGTTGCGCCTCGGTCGACGTATGCATGCCCAGGCGCGCGAGCAGCGCGCGGTCGTGCTCGGCCTGCGGATTCTGCGTGACGAGCAGCTTCTCGCCGTAGAACATCGAGTTCGCGCCGGCGAGGAAGCACAGCGATTGCAGGGCGTCGTCCATCATCTCGCGGCCGGCCGACAGGCGCACCATCGCACGCGGCATCGTGATGCGCGCCACGGCGATCATGCGCACGAAATCGAACGGATCGACCGTGTCGTTGTGCTCGAGCGGCGTGCCTTCGACCTTCATGAGATTGTTGATGGGGACCGACTCGGGATACGGCGACATGTTGGCGAGCTGCGCGATCAGGCCGGCGCGCTCGCGGCGCGTCTCGCCCAGGCCGACGATGCCGCCGCAGCAAACCTTGAGTCCCGCGTCGCGCACGCGCGCGAGCGTGTCCAGACGATCCTGATACGTGCGCGTGGTGATGATCTGGCCGTAGAACTCGGGCGACGTATCGAGGTTGTGGTTGTAGTAGTCGAGGCCGGCGTCGCGCAGTTGCTCGGCTTGTCCGTCACGCAGCATGCCCAGCGTGACGCACGTCTCCAGCCCCAGCGCCTTGACGCTGCGCACCATTTCGCCCACGGCGTCGACCTGATGCGGCTTGGGGCTGCGCCAGGCGGCTCCCATGCAGAAACGGGTCGCCCCGGCGTCCTTGGCGCGCTGCGCCGCGGCGACGACTTCCTCCACAGGCATGAGCTTCTCGGCTTCCACGCCGGTGTCGTAGCGGGCCGACTGCGGGCAATAGGCGCAGTCCTCCGGGCACCCGCCGGTCTTGATCGAGAGCAGCGTCGAGAGCTGCACGGCGTTGGCGTCGAAGTGCGCGCGATGCACCTGTTGCGCGCGGAAGATCAGATCGTTGAACGGCAACGCGAAGAGCGCTTCGATGTCGGTGACCGTCCAGGGCGTGTCGTTGCGGCGCAGGGCTTCGTCGTGTCCGTGAGCAGCGGTGTGTGCGTGAACTTGCATGCGGGTGTTCCTTGGATTCTGTGGAGTCTGTGGATTCGTTGATGTCGCGCGATGGGCGTGCGCGCTCAGGGCGCTGCGTGCCGGCTTGCCGATGGCGGCGTTTCAGACATGCGAGGCCGTGCCGCGTCGACGAGCGGCGCAATGTCGAGGTAGCCGGAGGCCGTCGCGGCATCGGGGTGGGGCAGGTGCGGCACGCGCCCGAGCAGCGGTGCGGACAGCCGCGCGGCAATCGCGTCGACGTTCGCCTCGACATGGCGCATTGCGGGATCGACATGATTGGCGACCCAGCCCGCGAGGGTCAGTCCGCGCGCGGCGATGGCTTCGGCGGTGAGCAGCGCGTGGCTGATGCAGCCCAGCCGCAAGCCGACGACGAGAATCACCGGCAGGCCGAGCTGACGTGCGAGATCGGCGGTATCCGGGGCGTTGGCGTCGGCGCCAAGCGGTACGCGAAAGCCGCCCACGCCCTCGACAATCACGAGATCGGCACGCGCGGCGACACGCGCGTAGCCCGCGCGAATCACCCCGCAGTCGAGCGCGACGCCTTCGGCGGCGGCGGCAATGTGCGGTGCCGTGGCGTCCTTGAGTACGTACGGACAGTACCAGTCGTCGGGCAGCTTCAGATTGCTCGCGAGATGCAACTGTTCGACGTCTTCGTTGACGAAGCGCCCGTTGCGCTCGGATGCGCCGGCCGCCACCGACTTCACACCCGCACACACCAGCCCGCGGCGCGCGGCGGCATGCAGCAGCGCCGACGCAACGAGCGTCTTGCCGATTTCCGTGTCGGTGCCGGTGACGAAGAACGCGTGGCGTGCGGGCGTGGGCCGTTCGGCCGGGGTATCGCGGGGGACGATGAAATTCGGATCAGCCATGCGCATGCTCCGTCCAGTCTCGGTCGAGTTCGTTGATGGCGGTGGCGAGCCGGGTGATGTCGTGCGGCGTGTGGGCGGCGCTGAGCGCGATACGCAGGCGCGACGTGCCGGGCGCCACGGTGGGGGGACGGATGGCGGGCACCCACAGGCCCGCCTCGGCCAGACCGGCCTGCGCGTGCAGTGCGGCCGCGTTTTCGCCGAGGATGATCGGCTGCACGCCGGTGGGTGAAACCAGGTGCTGCCAATGTTGCAGTGCGAGCGCGTCGCGCAGTTGGGCGATGCGCGCTTGCAAGGCGGCGCGACGCGCCCGGCCTTCATCGCCGGCGATCAGCGTCAGACTCGTGAGCAGCGCATGGGCCTGCGCGGGAGCAGCGGCTGTTGTGAAGATGTAAGGCCGCGCGCGATTGATGAGCCATTCGACGACGCGCCGGTTGGCGGCGACGTACGCGCCGCCGACGCCGGCGGCCTTGCCGAGCGTGCCGATGACGACGAGATTGGGCGAGCGCAGATTGAAATGCTCGAACACCCCCCGGCCGTTCTCGCCGACGACGCCAAAGCCATGCGCATCGTCCACGATCAGCCACGCGTTGTGCCGCTCGGCGAGCGCGAGCAGCGACGGCAGGGGCGCGATGTCGCCGTCCATCGAGAACACACCGTCGGTGACGATCAGCTTCGTCTCGGCAGTACTGGCGTCGAGCAGCGCGGCGAGGGCATCGACATCGCCATGCGCATAGATGTGCGTACGCGCTCGGGAGAGCCGGGCGCCGTCGATCAGCGAGGCGTGGTTGAGCGCTTCGGAGAAGATCTCGGCGTCTTTGCCTGCGAGCGCGGAGATCGTCGCCAGATTGGCCATGTAGCCGGTGCAGAAGTACAGCGCGCGGCCCTCGACGAGGTGCGGCGACATGAAGTCGGCGAGCGCATCCTCGAGTTCCGCGTGGGCCTGCGAATGCCCGCTGATGAGGTGCGAGGCGCCGCTGCCTGCGCCGTAGCGCCGCGCACCCTCGATGAGCGCCTGCACGACCTTTGGATGCGCGGCCAGGCCCAGATAGTCGTTGCTGGCGAAGGCAAGCACGTCGCGACCGTCGGCGCGTACGTGCGGCTGGCACGGCGTGGACACCACGCGACGGCGGCGTCGCAGATGCGCACGGTCGATACTCGCGAGTTCCGCGTCGAGGCGGGCGAACAGGGGATGGGGTGTCATGCGCTCACCTCCGTGCCCGGTGTCATCGTCGCATCGAAGGCCGCGAGCGTCTGTGCCGCCAGCCAATCGATGGTGCCGTCATCGAGCACATACGGCGGCATGAGATAGACCGTCGCGCCGATCGGGCGCAGCAGCACACCGCGTGCGCGGGCTTCGGTATAAAAGCGCTTCGCGAAGCGGCCAGCCGCGCCGGGCGTGTCCGGCAATACCGCATCGAACGCCCAGATCATGCCGCGATGGCGGAAGTGGATCGCGCGCGCATCATTCGCCAACGGGGCGAGTGCCTGCGTGAGTCGCTTTGCGCGAAGCGCGTTGCGCGCGAGCACGTCGTCGTCGGCAAAGATGTCGAGTGTGGCGAGCGCCGCGCGGCACGCCAGCGGATTGCCGGTGTACGAGTGCGAGTGCAGGAAGCCGCGCGTGGTGTCGTCGTCGTAGAAGGCGTCGAAGATCGCGTCGCGCGAGAGCACGAGCGACAGGGGCAGATAGCCGCCGCTGATGCCCTTGGACAGCGTGAGCAGATCGGGCCAGACGCCGGCCTGTTCGCTCGCGAAGAAGGTGCCGGTGCGCCCGCATCCGACGGCGATCTCATCGGCGATCAAATGGGCGCCGTGCCGATCGCACGACGCGCGCACGAGGCGCAGGTACTCGGGATCGTGCATGGCCATGCCGGCAGCGCACTGCACCAGCGGCTCGACGATGACGGCAGCCACGCGCCCCTCGCGCTGCGTGAGCAACGTGTCGAGTTCCGCGGCGGCGCGGCGGGCAACGTCGGCCGGCGTTTCGCCGTCGCGGGCATTACGTGCATCGGGCGAGGCCACTACGTGGGCGTGACGCAGCAGCGGGTCGTAGGCGTCGCGAAACAGGGCGACGTCGGTCACGGCGAGCGCACCAAGCGTTTCGCCGTGATAGCCGTGACGCACGCACACGAATTCGCGCTTGTCGCTGTGCCCCTGATTGCGCCACGCGTGGAAGCTCATCTTGAGGGCGATCTCGACGGCGGAAGCGCCGTCCGACGCAAAGAACGCATGGCCGAGCACGCCACCCGTGAGCGCCGAGAGCCGCTCGGCGAGCGCGACGACGGGCTCGTGCGTGAAGCCCGCGAGCATGGCGTGTTCGAGGCGGCCGAGTTGATCGACGAGCGCGGCGTTGATGCGCGCATTCGCATGGCCGAACAGATTGACCCACCACGAGCTGATCGCGTCGAGGTAGCGCTCGCCGTCGGTATCGACGAGCCAGGGACCTTCGCCGTGAGACAACGCGACGAGGGGCAGCTTTGCCTGTTGCTTCATCTGCGTGCAGGGGTGCCAGACCTGTCGCAGACTGCGCGCGGCGAGATCGCCGGGGCCGGCGGGGGGGCGCATGGAGGCGTCCATCATTGACTCCTTGGTGGGCCGCAACGGACGACGTTCGCTGTTTGACGCGCGTCTTCCGTCCGGCTGGCCAGTGGCGTGCATTGCGCGAGGCGCTGCCGCATCGGGCCGGAGGTGGGGGGATGGACGCATGGTAGGCAAAGCATTTTGGCAGGGCAATAGGCGGAAATGGCGTGAAAAATCGTAGTCTTACGTGCCGTAGCAAGATGTTATCGGCAAGTTCGCAAAACCCGACGATAACGTTGCGGCATCTCCGCCGTCACCCCTCCCCAAAAAATTTGTAACCGATGATGCGCGCTGGCGTGCGGGCGAGGCTCAGGACGCCTCGCGCCACGACGGCGAGCGTTTCTCGAGGAACGAGCGCACGCCTTCGCGGCCTTCCTCGGAGGCGCGGATCTTCGCAATGCGCTCCGCCGTGTCGGCGATGGCGTCGTCGTCGATCTCACGGCTCGCGAAATCCTGCACAAGGCGTTTGCATTCCTTTACAGCGTTCGGGCTGTTGTCGACCAACGCCTTGACCAGCGCCTGCACGGTGGCATCGAGCGCCTCGGCGGTAACGACTTCGTGCACGAGTCCGTGACGGTGCGCCGTCGATGCGGTGAAACGCTCCGCCGTGAGGAAGTAACGGCGCGACGCCGCCTCGCCCAGGGCGCGAATGACATAGGGGCCGATGGTTGCCGGAATCAGGCCCAGCTTCGCCTCGGACAGGCAGAAGTGCGCGGTGTCGACGGCGACGACGATATCGGCCACTGCGGCAAGGCCCACGCCACCGGCGTAGGCGTCGCCCTGCACGCGGGCGATCACCGGCTTCGGGCAGCGATAGAGGGTACTGAGCATGACGGCCAGCGTCATGGCGTCGGCGCGGTTCTCGGCGTCCGAGTAGCCGGCCATCTTCTTCATCCAGTTCAGGTCGGCGCCCGCGCAGAACGCGACGCCTTCGGCGGCGAGCACGATGACGCGCACGTCGTCGTTGGTGGCGAGCGCGCGAAATGCGCCCGTCAATTCCTCGATGACTGTTTCGTTGAAGGCGTTGCGCACCTCCGGACGATTGAGCGTGACGGTGGCGACGTGGGCGTCGACGCTGACTTTTAGCGTGGCGAGATTCATGACGTGGAAATCCTCGATGGCGCGGTGCGCACGGTTACATGCGGAACAGGCCGAAGCGCGTTTCGGGAATCGGCGCATTGAGCGTGGCCGACAACCCGAGTCCGAGCACGGTGCGGGTGTCTGCCGGATCGATTACGCCGTCGTCCCAAAGGCGGGCGCTCGCGTAGTACGGATGGCCCTGGTGTTCGTACTGATCGCGAATCGGCTGCTTGAAGGCGTCTTCCTCCTCGGCGCTCCACTGGCCGCCTCGGCCTTCGATGCCGTCGCGCTTGACCGTCGCGAGCACCGACGCGGCCTGCTCGCCGCCCATCACCGAAATACGGGCGTTGGGCCACATCCACAGGAAGCGCGGCGAGTAGGCACGCCCGCACATGCCGTAGTTACCGGCGCCGAACGAGCCGCCGATGATGACCGTGAACTTCGGCACATTGGCGGTGGCGACCGCCGTCACCATCTTCGCGCCGTTCTTGGCGATGCCTTCGTTCTCGTACTTGCGCCCCACCATGAAGCCGGTGATGTTTTGCAGGAAAATCAGCGGAATTTTGCGTTGGCAGCACAGTTCGATGAAGTGCGCGCCTTTTTGGGCCGACTCCGAGAACAGAATGCCGTTGTTCGCCACGATGCCCACCGGATAGCCCCACAGGTGCGCGAAGCCGCACACGAGGGTGGTGCCGTAGCGGGCCTTGAACTCGTCGAACTCGGAGCCGTCGACCAGACGCGCGATCACTTCGCGCACGTCGAACGGCTTCTTCGTGTCGGCGGGAATCACGCCGTACAGTTCGCGGGCGTCGTATTTCGGCTCGACCGGCGGTTTGACGGCAACCGTGGCCGGTTTGCGACGGTTGAGGTTCGCGGCGATGCTGCGCGCAATGGACAGCGCGTGCGCGTCGTTCTGCGCGAAGTGATCGACCACGCCCGACAGACGCGTATGGACGTCGGCGCCGCCGAGGTCTTCGGCGCTCACCTCTTCACCGGTGGCGGCTTTCACGAGCGGCGGGCCGCCGAGGAAAATCGTGCCCTGCTCCTTGACGATGATCGACTCGTCGCTCATCGCGGGCACGTAGGCCCCCCCGGCCGTGCAGGAACCCATCACCACGGCGATCTGCGGAATGCCTTGCGCGGACATCTGCGCCTGATTGTAGAAGATGCGGCCGAAGTGATCGCGGTCGGGAAAGACGTCGTCCTGATTCGGCAGGTTGGCGCCGCCCGAGTCGACCAGGTAGATACATGGCAGATGGTTCTGCTCGGCGATCTCCTGCGCGCGCAGATGCTTCTTGACCGTCATCGGGTAATAGGTGCCGCCCTTGACCGTGGCGTCGTTGCACACGATCACGCATTCCTGGCCCGACACGCGGCCAATGCCGGTGATGATGCCGGCGCCCGGCGCGTCGTCGTGATACATGCCGAAGGCGGCGAGCTGCGAGAGTTCGAGAAACGGCGAGCCCGGATCGAGCAACTGCTGGACGCGCTCGCGCGGCAGCAACTTGCCACGGGCGAGGTGCTTCTTGCGCGCGGCCTCACCGCCGCCCCCGGCCAGTTGCGCGATGCGTGCGCGCAGGTCGTCGACCAGGTTCTGCATCGTGGCCGCGTTGCGTGCAAAGTCTTCGCCGCGCGGGTTGAGCTTGCTTTCGAGAATCGGCATATGACGAAATCCGGTGGAGTGTGAGTTGTCGTTGAGTTCGTTTCGCAGGCCCGTCTCGGGGCGACGTCAGTCGAAGAGGTCGCCGTCGATGTAGCGCCAGCGGCCGTCGTCGGCGCGCTCGAAGCGGCTGCGCTCGTGCAGCCGGTGGGCACGTCCGCCGACCTTGTAGCGGGCGACGAATTCGACTTCGGCGTGGGTGTCGTCGCGTTGCCGATGTGCCTTGACCTGAAGGCCCAGCCATTGCGACGCGTCGTCGAAATCGAGCGTGGCGGGACGCGTGCGTGCCGCCCACGTGTCGAGCAAATAAGGGGCGTTGTGGCGCACATACGCCGTGTACCGCGAGCGCATGAGCGCTTCGGCGGTCGGCGCGATGTCGCCGCGTTCCAGATACCGCCCGCAGCAGTCGTCGAACGCGGGACCGCCGCAGGGGCAGGCCTCGCGCGTGATGTCCGGTGTCGTGCCGCTGCGCGACGTTTGGCGTTTTGCCATCGTGATGCTTGCCTTGTTGTCAGCGCTTTTGCAGACAGGCCTCGACCTGCGCGAAGCGGTCGAAGCCCCAGAACGGTTCGCCGTCCACGATCACGAAGGGCGAGCCGAACACGCCGCGCGCCATCGCCAGGTCGATTTCAGCCTTGAGGTGGTCCTTGGTGGCCGGGGCGTGCATGCCGGCGTCGAGCTTCGCGCCGTCGATGCCCAGCGTCTGGCCAAGGCGTACGAGTTCGGCGGGATCGCCGATGTTCACGTCGTCGACGTATAGCGCGTGGAAGATCGACTTTGCGAAATCCGCCGCCAGATCGCCGCCGCGGTGATCCTGCACCCACAGCACGGCGCGCCCGGCGGCTTGTGTCGGAATCGGGAAGTGCGTCGGGCGCTTGTAGGCAATGCCGTGAAAGCGCGCGGTGCGTTCCACGTCGTGCCGCAGGTATTCGGTCTTGACCGGATGCTGTACCGGTGCGCCCGAGCCGTTGACCTTGTAGACGATGTCGAGCAGGATCGGATGCCACGCGACGTTGCGTCCGTGCTTCGTCGCAATGTCGTCGATGCGGGTGCTCGCAAAATACCCATACGGGGATGCGAAGTCGAAATAAAAATCGATGGCGGACGTCATGTTGGCTCCGTTTCCGAGTGACGCGTCTGGCCCGCGAATCAAACGATATGGCGGTGTAGCGACAGCTTGTTATTCCGTTCGGCGCCGTGCGATCGCTGCCCTGTCGTGCGCTTGCGATGGTTGCTCCGGCGTTCCTGCATTTCTGCGTTCATTGTCCACTGGCGCGGCGCACGCCGATACTCGGCCATTCCCCAGCCATCCCCACGATTACCCGACGATTACCAGGCGATTACCCGACGATTACCAGGCGAGCGCGGCACCGTCGTAATTGAAGAATCCGCCGTTGTGCGTGGCGCGCTCGCCCGGTGCACGGGCGAGCACGCGGCGCATGCCGGCGACGCTCGTCTGCGCGTCGATGTCGGCGTTCTCACCGCCCATGTCCGTGCGCACCCAGCCCGGATGCATCGCGACGCATGTGGCGCGCTGCGCTTCGAGCGAAGTGGCCTTGACCACCGAGTTCACGGCCGCCTTGCTTGCGCGGTAGAGCCAGCTTCCGTTCGACTCCATCAGCGCGACGCTGCCCATGCGGCTCGAGAGAAAGCCGAACGCGCCGCTTGCGGCCTCGACGAGCGGCAACACAAGCGGGGCGGCCTGCATGGCGCCGAGCACGTTCGTATGAAACACGCGATCGAACTCGGCTTGCGTGATCGTTGCGAGGCCGGTGGTACGTTCCGAATTCACCCCCGCGTTGTAGAGCGCGACATCCAGCGCCACGCCGTCGAGCTGCCACGACAGGCCGGAGAGCGATTCGACGCGCGTGACATCGAGCTTGAGCGGCTCGGCGCCCAAGTCGCGCAGGGCGGCCAGGCCGTCGTCATTGCGTGCCGTGGCGAAGACGCGCCAGCCGTCGGCGCGATATTGCCGTACGAATTCCATGCCGATACCGCGCGAGGCACCGATGATGAGTGCTGTTTTCATAACGTGTGAGTCCTGTGAGTCCCGGTCGGATGACGAGGCGGAAGACGAATCGGTCAGACGAGTTCGATGGCCATGGCCGTCGCTTCGCCGCCGCCGATGCACAGGCTGGCAACGCCGCGCTTGCCGCCGGTCTTGCGCAGCGCGCCGATCAGCGTGACGAGAATGCGTGCGCCGGACGCGCCGATCGGGTGGCCGAGCGCGCAGGCGCCGCCATGAATGTTCACCTTCTCGTGCGGGAGATTGAATTCGTGCATCGCGGCCATCGTGACGACGGCGAAGGCTTCGTTGATTTCATAGAGATCGACGTCGTTCGTCGACCAGCCGGTCTTCTCGAAAAGCTTGCGCATGGCGCCGACCGGCGCGGTGGTGAACAGGCCCGGTTGCTGGGCGAACGTGCTGTGTCCCTCGATGCGGGCGAGTGGCGTGAGCCCGAGCCGCTTGGCCGTCGACTCGCGCATGAGCACGAGTGCGGCGGCGCCGTCGGAGATCGACGACGAATTCGCGGCGGTCACGGTCCCGTCCTTGCGGAAGGCGGCCTTGAGGGTCGGGATCTTCTCGCGGTTCGCCTTGAACGGTTGTTCGTCCTGATCGACGACTGTGTCGCCCTTGCGCCCGGGCACCGTCACTGCGGCGATTTCCCACGAGAACGCGCCGTCCTTCGTGGCCTGTTGTGCGCGTTCGAGCGAGGCGATGGCAAAGGCATCCTGCGCCTCTCGGGTGAAGGCGTAACGGTCGGCGCACTCCTCGGCGAACGTGCCCATCAGACGCCCCTTGTCGTAGGCGTCTTCCAGGCCGTCGAGGAACATGTGGTCGATGACCTGGCCGTGTCCCATGCGCATGCCGGTGCGCGCCTTGGGCAGCAGGTAGGGCGCGTTGCTCATGCTCTCCATGCCGCCGGCGACGATCACGTCGGCACTGCCGGCCGCGAGCATGTCATGGGCGAACATCGCAGCGCGCATGCCCGAGCCGCACATCTTGTTGACGGTGGTCGCGCCGGCAGCGAGTGGCAGGCCCGCGCCGAGGGTCGCCTGACGGGCCGGAGCCTGGCCCTGGCCGGCAGGCAGCACGCAGCCCATGACGACTTCGTCGACCTGCTCGGGCTTGAGGCCGGCGCGTTCGACGGCGGCGCGAATGGCGGCCGCACCCAGTTGCGGCGCGGTGACATCGCCGAACACCCCTTGCAGGCCACCCATCGGCGTGCGTGCAGCGGAAACGATGACGATCGGGTCTTGTTGCATGGCAGTCTCCTGTAATCGGTTGCGGGACGGGCGATCCGCCGTCCCAGGCGGGGGCCGTCAGCCCCCTCACATCCAATGCTTCAGTTCTTCCATCGTCCACGTGCCCGGCGAAGGGTGTCCGGTGCTGCCGGACAGCGCGAATCGCTCAGGCGCGCGGATGGCGTAGTTCGGCCATCGCGGCCACGCAGCGGTCGTAGATACGCGGCAGGGCCTCGAGGCTGTTGACCGACATGCGCAGGTCGCGCACCAGACCGTCGCGCAGGCCGTACACCCAGCCGTGCACCGTCACGGGTTGATTGCGCGCCCAGGCGTCGCGCAATACCGTCGTATGACAGATATTGACGACCTGTTCGATCGCGTTCAATTCGCACAGACGCTCGTGACGGGCGTCGCGCGAGGGCAGTGCGTCGATCTGGTCGACGTGGCGCTCGTAGACATCGCGCACGTGACGCAACCAGTTATCGACGAGGCCCATCTTCTCGCCGTCGAGCGCGGCACCTACGCCGCCGCAGCCGTAATGGCCGACCACCATGATGTGGCGGACCTTCAGGACTTCGACGGCGAACTGCAATACCGACAGGCAGTTGAGGTCGCTGTGAACGACAACGTTCGCGATATTGCGGTGGACGAAGACTTCGCCCGGCGCGAGACCCGTGATCTGGTTGGCGGGCACGCGCGAGTCCGAGCAGCCGATCCAGAGGTATTCGGGCGTTTGCAGCTTGGATAACCGCTCGAAAAACGCGGGATCTTCCGCGTTCACGCTGGCGACCCAGGCGCGGTTGTTATCGAGCAGATGGATGAGAGGTTGGTCTTTGTCTTCGGTCATGATCGTGTCATCCGGCGGGCGTGTCGTGGGCTGGGCAACGTCGCATGCTCAAGCGGCCGCCGCACGGGGCGGGGCACCGGGGGCATCGCTGCCGGTGCTGAAGCGATTGACGAAGCGCAGCGAGACATCGTACGGATAGAAGTCGTGCATCTGTCCGGCTCGCACCCGGTCCTGGTAGTCCTGCCACAGGCTGGGGTCGAAGAAATCCGGATGATGCTGGCTCAGGTAGTGCCGCACGCGCGCATCCCCTGTCAGAAAGGTCTCGAACGTCTGCGGAAACACGTCGTGCGGGCCTACACGGTACCAGACTTCCCCTGACATCGCCTCCTCTTCGTTACGCGGTTCCGGCACTCGGCGGATGTGGCAATCCGTCAGATATTCCAGCTCGTCGTAGTCGTAGAAAACCACGCGGCCGTGACGCGTGACACCGAAATTCTTGTACAGCAGGTCGCCGGGGAAGACGTTCGCGGCCATCAATTCCTTCACCGCGTTGCCATACTCGCGCATGGCGTGCTCGACCTGCTCGTCCGACGCGGCCTGCAGCCACAGATTGAGCGGCGTCATGCGGCGCTCGATATAGCAGTGACGGATCACGAGCGCGTCGCCGTCGAATTCGAGCAGCGAGGGCACTTCGCGTTGCAGCTCGGCGAGCAGGGCGTCGTCGAAGCGCGAGCGCGGGAAGGCGACGCTCGAGAACTCCAGCGTGTCGGCCATCCGGCCCACGCGATCGTGCTGCTTGACCATCAGGTACTTCGCTTTCACCTGCTCGCGCGTCGTCTCCTTGGGCGGTGCGAAGCGCTCGCGAATCAGCTTGAAGACGTACGGGTACGAGGGCAGTGTGAAAACCAGCATCACCAGCCCGCGAATGCCCGGTGCGCTCACGAACTTGTCGCTCGAATGCTTGAGATGATGCAGAAAATCGCGATAAAACAGGTTCTTGCCATGCTTCTGCAGGCCGACCGACGTGTAGATCTCCGCTTTCGGCTTGCCCGGCATGATCGTGCGCAGGAATTGCACATAGGCCGAAGGCACTTCCATGTCGACCATGAAGTACGCGTGCGTAAAGCCGAACACCACGCGGAGTTGCTCGCGGGTGAGCAGGACGGTATCGAGTGCAAGCTTGCCGTTCGCGTCGTGCATGATCGGGATGGCGAACGGCGTGGTCACGTCGCCATTCACGATGCGTCCCACGATATAGGCCGCCTTGTTGCGAAAGAACAGCGACGCGAGGACGTGAATCTGAAAATTCGGTGCCGGCTCGAATGCGCCGAACGCGTCGTCGATGGCACGCATCACGTAGCCGACATCGCGTGTCAGATCGGCAAACGGGCGCGCGAGCTGAAAATTCGTGACGATGCGCGCGAGCGTGGCGGCCATGCCGTCTTGCGCCGGGTAGTACACGCGATACGTCGGTCTGGCGGCGGGGGCGTCGTTCTCGATGTACTCGGTCGCCACTGCGGGGCGCACGAAGATGAAGCGGTTGTTGAAATACGAGCGATGCAGGATTTTGCAACACACCGAGTTGAAAAACGTCTCGGCCAGTTCCGGCTGACGATGCTCGGTGAGCAGGCCGATGTAGTGCAGTTTGACTTGCTGCCAGACATCGTCGTCGAGCGACTGGGCGTCGAACTCGTCTTCGAGCGTCACGACGCATTCACGCACACGTTCGTCGTAATACGCGATGCGGTCGCGCTGGAGCTTCTGGATGCCCGTGAAATCGGCCGCCTCGAAGCATGCCCGTGCCGCGACGCACACCTCGCGAAAGATGCGGTAATGCTTGTCGAAGCCGTCCAGCATGGTGCGGGCGACGTCGAAAGCAAACTGCGACGACAGGAGTTTCGGGAAGTGATTCATACCGGTCGGGACAGGCGCAGGAGCGAACTTCGGTGGATTGTAGCGCCGCTGCCTGGGCCTGAATCTGCGTCGTGAGTGGCGTCGATTACATCGTTTCCGAGAACAGTTCGCGCCCGATCAGCATGCGCCGGATCTCCGACGTGCCCGCGCCGATTTCATAGAGCTTCGCGTCGCGCCACAGGCGTCCGACCGGATACTCGTTGATATAGCCGTTGCCGCCCAGAATCTGGATCGCTTCGCCGGCCATCCAGGTGGCCTTTTCGGCGGTGTAGAGGATCACGCCGGCGCAGTCCTTGCGCACTTGGCGCACATGCGCGCTGCCGAGCGCGTCGAGCTGACGGCCCACGGCGTACAGATAGGCGCGGCTCGCCTGCAGAATCGTGTACATGTCCGCAACCTTGCCCTGAATGAGCTGAAATTCACCGATCGATTGTCCGAACTGCTTGCGGTCATGGATGTAAGGCACCACCACGTCCATGGCTGCCTGCATGATGCCCAGCGGTCCGCCTGCAAGCACGGCACGTTCGTAGTCGAGGCCGCTCATGAGGACCTTCACGCCGCCGCCGACCTGACCCAGCACGTTCTCTTCAGGCACTTCCACGTTCTCGAACACCAACTCGCCCGTGTGCGAGCCGCGCATGCCGAGTTTGTCGAGCTTCTGTGCGACCGAGAAGCCCTTCATTCCTTTCTCCACGAGAAAGGCCGTCATGCCGCGTGCGCCCGCTTCCGGGTCGGTTTTGCCGTAGACGACCAGCGTGTCGCAGTCCGGGCCGTTCGTGATCCACATTTTGGTGCCGTTGAGCACAAAGCGGTCGCCGCGCTTCTCGGCGCGCAGCTTCATGCTGACGACGTCCGAGCCCGCGTTCGGTTCGCTCATCGCGAGCGCGCCGACATGCTCGCCCGACACCAGCTTCGGCAGATACTTGGCCTTTTGCGCGGCGGTGCCGTTGCGATGAATCTGGTTGACGCAGAGGTTCGAGTGCGCGCCATACGACAGGCCGACCGAGGCCGAGGCGCGCGAGATTTCCTCCATCGCGATCATGTGGGCCAGATAGCCCATGTTCGCGCCGCCGTACTCTTCGGAGACCGTCATGCCGAGCACGCCGAGCTCGCCCATCTTGCGCCAGAGATCCATCGGGAACTGGTCCGTCCGGTCCACTTCGGCAGCGCGCGGGGCGATTTCCTTGGACGCGAAATTCGTGACCGATTCGCGCAGCATGTCGAGGTCTTCGCCGAGCATGAAATTGAGGCCGGGCAACATGGTCATGACACAGTCTCCAGAGGGTGGCGCGTGGCGGTTAGCCCGCGCGAATGTTCGATGATGGTTCGAAGCGGTGTTGATGGGGGGCAATTCGGTCCGGCGGCGCTCAGCGGGTCATGCCGGACGACGTGGCTGAGCGATTCGCCTCCAGCACGAACAGCGTTTGCTGCATCAGTGCGCAAAGCGTCCACTTGCCGTTGTCGAGCGCGAACAGTTCCGCGGTAGCGACAATGAGCGTGCGTCCGGCTTTCACGACCTGGCCGCGTCCGACCAGTGTATCGCCCTTGCCCGGCGCGAGAATGTTCAGTTTGTATTCTGCGGTGACCAGTTCCTGGTCCGGCAGGATGCGGGTGTAGCCGGCGTAACCGCCCGCAGAGTCGGCGATGGCGCCGATCACCCCGCCATGAAAATAGCCGAGCTGCTGGTTGACCTTGTCCGAGAAGGGCAGCGAAATCTCGCAGTAGCCGTCGGCCAGATGCGAGAGTTGCGCGCCCCAGTGGGTCATGACGCCCTGTTTGTCGAAGCTGGCGCGAATCTTCGCGGCGACGGCGTCGTCGAGCGGTGCAGCGTGGGGGACAGGGACGGTTGCCATGATGAGCGCATAAGGGCCGACAAAGCGGAGTGCTCAGATATTACTTTACGTTTACGTAAACGTAAAGTAAGGGCTTTCCTGAGGCCAAAGTGATGCACGGCGATCGGGGTGGGCGGAGAGGGAGGTGCAGACGGCGCAGGCGGCGCAGACGATGCGGTCGGTGCAGACGGTGCGGACGGTGCGGGCAGCGCCGCCCGGGGCGAGCGCGTATTCGATGGCGATTGACCGGCGGGCGCCGCCGGGGGAGCGCGTCAGTGGGAGGCGGCGGCCGCCTTCGTACGTCGTGCGACAGATGCCGGTGCCGCCTCGCCGGCCGCTTCGAGCAGCGCGACGCACTGGGCTTCGTGCTGTGCGACTTCGTCGAGGGTGGCGTGGAGGTCTTCGAGTTGTTGCTCAAGCACTTCCCGGTGCTGGGAGAGCGTATCGAGGAACACTCTGAGCTGGGGCACTGTATCCTTCGGCGATTCGTAGAGGTCGAGAATCGTCTTGATCTCCGAGAGCGTGAGTCCCAGACGCTTGCCGCGCAGCGTCAGCTTCAGGCGGGTGCGGTCCTGTCCGGTGTAGACGCGATGGCGTCCGCCAGGGCCTTCTCGGGCAGGTGTCAGCAGGCCCTGGTCCTCGTAGAAGCGGATCGCGCGGGGCGTGATGTCGAACTCGCGCGCGAGATCGGTGATGGTGTATGTGAGCATCGGGTTAAGCAGGTGCTTACCATTGCAGATAGAATTGCCGTTTACGTTAGCGTCAACTTGCATCCTATGCAATCGGTGACGGCGTCAACCCGACAACAAGAGAATAAGCCCATCTGGAGTGTGGTTCCCGTGAATGCCCTCGAACAACAACTGAACTATCCCCTCGGAGATTTCCTGCCGGAAGGCGGCACCGTGCACGAAGTGGTGCCGGGCGTCTTCTGGGTGCGCATGCCGTTGCCGTTCGTGCTCGATCACATCAATCTGTGGCTGCTCCGTGACGAGGTCGATGGCGTCCACGGGTGGACCATCGTCGACTGCGGCATTACGCATCCTCAGATCAAGGCGTATTGGGAGCAAGTGTTCGAGCACGCGCTTGGCAGTGAGCCCGTGCTGCGCGTCGTCGTCACGCATTGCCACCCCGATCACCTGGGCCTCGCGCATTGGATCTGCAAGGGCGGCGACAAGCAGCGCTGGAACGCTCGGCTCGCGATGTCGCAGGGCGATTACGCATGGGGCCGTCTCATGTCGTCGGGCGACAATAACAATGCCGCCAATGCCGGTGGCGATTTCGCCGTCACGCACTTCATTTCGCATGGCCTCGCCGATGAAGCCATGATCGATCAGATCCGCCATCGGAAGACCTATTTCAGCGACCTCGTGCCCGAAGTGCCGTCGCGCTTCTTCCGCTTGCGCGATGGCGATACCTTGCGCATCGGCGGCAGCGACTGGCGCATGATCGCGGGTTACGGCCACTCACCCGAGCACATGGCGCTGTACTCGGATCGGCACAACGTCCTGATCTCCGGCGACATGGTGCTGCCGCGCATCTCGACCAACGTCAGCGTGTTCGACATCGAACCCGAAGCCAACTCGCTGCAATTGTTCCTCGACTCGCTCGGGGTCTACCTCGATCTGCCGGCCGATTGCCTCGTGCTGCCCTCGCACGGCCGGCCGTTCACCGGACTGCATACACGCATTGAGCAACTGCGCGATCACCACGCCGCGCGGTTGCAGGAAGTGCGCGACGCGTGTGCACGGTCGCCGCAAAGCGCGGGGGATATCGTGCCCATCATGTTCCATCGCAAGCTCGATGCGCACCAGACCACCTTCGCCATGGGCGAAGCCCTTGCGCACTTGCACATGCTCTGGCGCGCGGGGGAACTCAAGCGTGAGCGCGATGCGAAGGGCGTCTGGCGTTTCTCGCCCGTTTGATCGGCTTGCCATGAAAAATGCCCCGGTGACCGACTGAGGTCGCCGGGGCATGATTTTGGCGTTGCCGGTGCGACGTCGTCAGGCGTGCTGTGCCGACACGGGAACCTGGCGGCCATCGCGTCCCAGCAAACCGTACGTCACCAGACTGATCGTCACGGTCAGCAGAATGTAATACGCGGGCGCCAGCGGATTTTCCGTCATCTTGATCAGATACGTGATCCAGAACGGGGCGAGGCCGCCGAACATCATCACCGAGAGGTTGTAGAGAATCGACACGCCCGTGGAGCGCACGCCGACCGGAAAGACTTCGGTGACCGCCGTCGGAAACGCGCCCCAAACGAAGCCCATGCACACGGCAGGCAGAATCTGCGCGAGCAGCATATTGCTCATCGACGGTGCATTGTGCAGTCGCGTGAACATCCAGAACGACGTCAGGCCGTAGAGCAGCACGAACAGCAGAATCAGCGGCTTGCGGCCAACGCGATCCGAGAGCCAGCCGGTCAGCGGGCACAGCACGGCAATCAGAATGGCGGAGATGAACGTCGACAGGCTCGCGGCGCCTTGCGTCAGACCCAACTGCTTGACCGCGTAGATCGGCGTGTAGATCAGCGTCACGTAGAACGATGTTGTCGCGGCCACCGTCAGGCCGAAGCCGGCGATGAGCGAGCGATAGTGATGCGAGAAGACGTCCGTGAGTGGCGTGCGGCGCGTCGGCTCACGCGCGGCGGCGTAGGCCAGAAACTCCGGCGACTCGGTCATGCGGCGTCGAATGTAAAAGCCCACCGGGCCGATCAGAATCCCGAACAGGAAGGGCAGACGCCAGCCCCACGACTCGAGCGCTTCCTTCGTCAGCGCCGAGTTGAGCACGTAGGCGCACAGTCCGGCGAGCGCGACTGCCAGCGCTTGCGAGCACATCTGGAAACTACCGTAGAAGCCGCGCAGATTGGGGGGCGAGAACTCGATGAGCATGGCCGTCGAACCGCCGAACTCACCGCCTGCCGAGAAGCCCTGAATCACGCGAGCGAGCAGAATCAGCAGCGGGGCTGCAAAGCCGATGGTGGCATAGGTCGGCGCAATACCGATGAGTCCCGTGCCCAGCGCCATGAGCAGCACCATGACCGAGAGCGCCGACTTGCGACCTGCCCGATCGGCGTACAAACCGAACGCCAGTCCGCCGATGGGGCGGAAGAAAAACGCCACACCGAGCGAGGCCACACTCGCGAGCAGCGAGTTCGTATCGTTTTCTGCGGGGAAGAAGAGTTTCGCGATGACCACGGCGAAAAGACCGTAGACCGTGAAGTCGAACCACTCGAATGCATTGCCCAGCGTGGAGCCGATCACGGCTTTGCGTCGCAATGCCGGATCGATGACCGGCGCGCTGGTGGGGGTTGCCTGCATATGCTTCTCCTGCTTGCTAGGGAGTGCCGCCGTCGGATCGGTATGCAAGGTAACGTCCTTCGGCATACCTCCGCACTATCGCGGCAAGTCCGGTTTAACGTCGTGTGTACCCCTATCGGAGTTACACACGCACTCTAGCGCAGGTTCGCAATGCACCACAACGGGTCAAAATTCCGCCGAGCGACCGCAGGCGGCGGCGCGGTTCGGGCGCGTTTTGGGCGCGTTTTGGGCGCGTTTGTGGCGCGCAGCGCAGGCGTGTCGGGGTTTAGCGATTTCCCCGGCTGCCTTTCCAACGGTAGTCTCGTTGACCGACCCAACCCCATGTGCCGGTGTAGGGATCGTACTCGTACCTTTGTTGGTATTCCGTGGTGTAGCAGCCGCCCTTCTCGAGATAGCATCGCTCTCTGAGGAAGTGGGCGGCATCGCGAGACGTGCGCGGCTGCGGTTGCGGCACGACGATATACGGCTGTGCCGGGCCGATCACGATCGGCGGGCGCGGCGCGATGATCACGGGCGCCGGTGCGATGAAGGTCGGTGCCGGCGTCACGATCACCGGCGCGGGCGCGACGATGGCCGGGGCTGGCCGAACGTAGGATTCCGGCGGGCCGACGACTTGCCAGTTGCCGGGGTCCAACGCCACGCAGCCGGAAGCGACCCAGGCGAGTGGCAGGCAGAGAATGAGGGCGATGCGTCGATGGGGGGCGACGCCGCGAAGGTTGCAAGCGCGTGACGCGGCTTGCGTTGACATGGCGTTCATGAGGGACGTCGCGCGTTAAGTATTTGGGGAGCACTTTAACGTGCGGCCCACCGCCTTGCCTCACTTCGCCCCATATTTTGGGGGATGTCCCAGCGCCCCCAATGTCCCGGTTATGCGCGTCCGTCCGGCGGATCGTCTGGTCGCGTATCGACGCTTGCCGAAGCCGCACCGTTCGCCTTTCGCTCGGACAATCGCGGCTTGCGCGGCGCGCGGGCGAAGAGCATGTCGTAGAGCCAGCGCGGCAGGCGCCGCATGGCGCAGGCCACGATGCCCATCTGCCAGGGAAGCACTACGAAGCGCCTGCCACGGGCGATCGCTGCCGCCGCCTTGCGCGCGAACGCGTCCGAGTCCATCAGAAACGGCATTGGGAACGGATTGCCGTCGGTCATCGGCGTGCGAATGTAGCCTGGCGCAATCGTTACAACGGCGATCTTGTCGGCGCGCAGTTCCACACGCAGGCTTTCCAGATACGTCATCGCTGCCGCCTTCGACGCGCTGTAGGCGCCGTGTCCCGGCAGTCCGCGCACGCCCGCCACGCTGCCGATCCCGACGAGCGTACCTCGCTTGCGTTCGCGCATCGGTGCGACGAAGGGGCTGAAGGTGGCGATCATGGCCATCCAGTTGGTGTCCATGACCGACGCGAAGTGCGGCAGATCGGCGGCGTCTTCCGTATTCACCCCGTGGCTGATGCCTGCATTGGCGATCACGATGTCCGGCACGCCATGGCGTGCCATGAAATCGCCCGCCGCCGCCCGCAGGGCGAGCGCGTCGCGCACGTCGAGCGCGTAGCTGTGCACCGCGTGCGGGTGGGGGAGCGATGCCGCAAGATCGGCGAGCTTGTCGCCGCGGCGGCCGACCAGTCCGAGGATGGCGCCCTGCGCGGCATAGTGACGCGCGAGCGCTTCGCCCAATCCGCTCGAGGCGCCCGTGATGAAGACCTTCGGTGATGTCGTGTGTGTCGCCATATAACGCAAAAGCCCGGCTGGGGCCGGGCTTGGTTAGCGGCGAAGCTTACAGCTTCTTCGCGCGAATTTGATGGATGATCGAGTCGGCCGTCTTGAGCGCCGCGTCGAACGTCTGCTGCTCGGTCGTGGCCGGCTTGCCGGCCTTTTGCAGCGCGTCGCCCGAGGTGGCCGGCGAGACGAGATACTTGCCCTGGATGGCGATCGTCGGCACGCCGTCGATCTTGTAGTCTTGCCACGTCCGGTTGGCCGTCTTCGCATTGGCCTGGGTCGAGAAGCCGTTATACGCATCGAGATACGTCTGCTTGGGGATGCCGAACTGCGCGAGGAAGTCAGCTTGCGTTTGCGCCGTCAGCAGGTAGTTGTGCTTGACGTGGATCTCGTTGAAGACCTTCGGCGTGAGTTCCGCTTCGCGGCCCAGCGCGCTCAGTGCGTAGAACATGCGCGTATGCGGCTCGAAGCGGTCCTGGAAGGCGACCGGCACGCGCTTGAACACGACGTCCTTGCCTTGCTTCTTCACCCACGCTTCCAGTGTCGGTTCGAGCGCATTGCAATGCGGGCAGCCGTACCAGAAGAATTCGGTCACTTCGATTTTGCCCGCCCCGGCCGACGTGGGCTGTGCTTGCGGCAATACCAGATAGTCGGTCCCCGCGACAGGCGCTTCGGGCGACGCCGAGGCCGCACCGCAGAGGAAACCGAAAGAAATCAGAACGGCACCAAGAAGTTTTTTCATGATCGTTGTTTAGGAGTGAGGCAGACGTGCCGCCCATCGATTGGGCGGCGTCCCTGCGAGACCATATCGCGGATTCCGGCGAATTAGCTAGTGCGTATGACCGGCAATGCGCTGCCGGGTTCAACGTCCCGGCAATGCCGGATCCTCCCGAACGATGCGTGCTTTGCCGCGATCCTGCCGTGTGGGCGTGCCGTGGCGGCGGGAGGAGAAAACAAAAGGCGTTGCACTCGTTGCGCAACGCCTTTCGCGTTCATTGCTTCGTGAACCGGATGACGGCCGTGTCGTAGCCGCCATCTTGCAGGCGTTGACGCACCCGATTCATCTCGTCGAGTTTGCCATACGGGCCGAGACGCACGCGGTAGAGCGTCAGACCGTTGGCATCGCGCTGCGTGACCTTCGCGTCGAAGCCCGACAGCGTGAGTTTGGCACGCAGTTGCTCGGCGTCGTTTTGCGACTTGAAGGCGCCGACTTGCAGGTAGTAACCCGTATTGGCGTTATCCGTGGCGCTCGCGGGCGGCGTGGTCGGGGGCGCGACCGGCACCGTGGACCGCCCGTTGAGAATGTCGGACGGCGACGGCTTGGTCGGCCCAGGCGCCGCCGGTGCAGACGCCGGCGGCGGCGTGACCGGAACACCTGGCACGAGCGGCGAGGTCACGACCTGCGAGGCGACATCCGGCGCAGCGGGTACCGACACACCACCCGGCAAGGGCGTGCGCGGCTGCAACGACTTGTTCGGATCGGGCGCTTGGGCGGCCGGCGAGTTGTCGGCCGGGCGCGGCGGCGTCTTTTCGACGAAGGGGGTGGGCGTCTTCGTGATGTAGAGCGCGACGACGACGGCAACGGCCAGCCCAACGATCAGGCCGAGCACGATGCCCAGAAAGGTACCGCCCCGTTGGCGGGGGGGACGACGTTTGTTTGCCATCGAGTCGATTCCGTCCTTACAGAGTTCCGATGCGTTTGCCGTTCGGAAGGGTTGGATAACTACATCTTTGCCGGGGTCGACACCCCCAGCACGCCGAGGCCGTTGCGCAACACCTGACGCGTTGCCGCGAGCAGCGCCAGACGCGCGTGCTTGACGGTTTCGTCGTCGACCAGCACGCGATCGGCGTTGTAGAAGGAGTGGAACGCGCCCGCCAGATCCCGCAGATAGAAGGCCACGGCGTGCGGCGCCAGTTCCTCGGCTGCGCGGGTGAGCATGTCCGGATACTCGGCGAGCAGTTGCAGCAACGCCAGCGCGCGTTCGCTGTCGAGCGGCGCGAGGTCGGCGTTGGCCAGTTGGGCTTCGTCGCCGCCCCACTGGCTGAGGATGGAGCAGATGCGCGCGTGCGCATACTGCACGTAGTACACCGGGTTCTCGTCGTTTTGCTTGAGCGCGAGGTCCACGTCGAACACGAATTCGGTGTCTGCTTTGCGCGAAATTAGGAAGAAGCGCACGGCGTCGCGGCCACGACGCAGGGCGTCTTCACGCTCGGCCGGGTCCGTGACCGGCGTTTCCGCCGTGATGCCGCCCGACCATTCGATCAGGTCGCGCACGGTGACATAGCTGCCGGCGCGCTTGGAGATCTTCACTTCCTCGCCGTTGCGCATGACGGTGACCATCTTGTGCAGCACGTAGTCGGGGTAGCCCTTGGGAATGCCGATCCCCAGCGCCTGCAGACCGGCGCGCACGCGGGCCACGGTGCCGTGGTGATCCGACCCCTGCACATTGATGACCTGATGGAAGCCGCGATCCCACTTGCGTATGTGATAGGCGACGTCCGGCACGAAGTACGTATACGTGCCGTCGGACTTGCGCATCACGCGGTCCTTGTCGTCGCCGTAGTCGGTCGTGCGCAGCCACAGCGCGCCTTCCTGCTCGTACGTCACGCCCGCGTCGATGAGCGCCTGCACCGTGCGCGCGACGCTGCCGTCGGCGTAGAGCGACGACTCGAGGTAGTACTGATCGAAGCGGACGCCGAACGTCTGCAGGTCGATGTCCTGCTCGCGACGCAGATACGCCACGGCGAACGCGCGAATGGAGTCGGTGTCCTCGACGTCGCCGCTACCGGTGACAGGCGCGCCATCGGACGCCTGGACGGTCTTGCCCGCGAGAAAATCCTTTGCGATGTCGCCGATGTAGTCGCCGTTGTACGCCGACTCCGGCCATTCGGCGTCGCCCGGCTTGAAGCCGCGCGCACGCGCCTGCACCGACGTCGCGAGCGTCTGGATTTGAACGCCGGCGTCGTTGTAATAGAACTCGCGATGGACCGGGCGACCCTGGGTGCCGAGCAGCGCCGAAATCGTATCGCCGAGCGCGGCCTGACGGCCGTGACCCACATGCAGCGGGCCGGTCGGGTTGGCCGAGACGAACTCGACGAGCACCGGGGCGGCGTCGTTGCTGGCGGCACGGCGACCGAAGGCAGCGCCCTCGGTCAGGATCGCGCGCGCGACCGATTGTTTGGCGGCGTTGGCGAGTCGCAGGTTGATGAAGCCGGGGCCCGCGATCTCGACGGCATCGACAAGCCCTTGCGCACGGGCGTCGGCCAGGATGGCGTCGGCAATCTTCTGGGCCAGCTCGCGCGGGTTGGCCCGCAGCGGCTTGGCGAGCTGCATGGCCACGTTACAGGCCAGGTCGCCATGCGCGGCGACTTTGGGGCGTTCGAGCAGGATGGCCGGCGTGGTCGACGCGGCGCCGTCTGCGGGCATCAAACCGGCGACGACGTCGCCGATCAGCGCGACGAGAGCATTCTTTTGTGCGGGTAGCATTGGCGGGTGTTTCGGGTGCGTCCGGACACGTCCGGACAGGCAATTGAATCGTCAGCAACGGATTTTAACAGGTGTATGATGAACGCACGGTACCCGCCGGTACCTCGCGTTGCGTAACACGATCGAGGGGGGCGGCGGTGGTGATAACTCGAATAGGGAGCCAACCATGCTGGTAACGTTCAAGTCGCATGCCTCGCCCACGATCACCATGCTGGAAAATCTCGCGCAGTTTCTGCTCGGACTCGTCGGCAAGAAGCTCGGCGAGCGCGGTGCGATCGGTGAAGACGAAATGGGGGAGGCCATCGCGAAACTGGAGGCCGCCATCGCGCAGGACAACGCTGCTGCGAAGAAGGAAAGCGAAGGCAAGAAGTCCAACGAGCGCGACGAAGAGGAGCGGTTGCGGTTAGCGCAACGAGCGTACCCGTTGCTCGATATGCTGCGCGAATCCCGCAAGGAAAACGTAGCCGTGATGTGGGAAATCGGTCGCCGGTAGGCTTTCGACGTTCATCGTCCATCGTCCATCGCCCGTCAGGGCGTGCCCATCGCCTTACCTCGTGAGATGTCAAAAAAGCAGGCCGCAAATGCGGGCCTGCTTTTTTTGTGCCATTTTTTCACCGTTCGGGGGTCAGGTTGCTTCCTTAGTCATCCGAGCGGCTCGACCAGAACACCTGATTCACCCCCGGCAGCGTTTCCAGATGGTCGGTGAGGGCGTCGAGCTCACCGGCCTTGACGGCCGTGGGCAGCAGGAGGGCTTCGATCTCGACTTCCGCTTCGCCGAACGGGTGGATATCGAGCGCGCGCACAGGATAGTTCGACGCTTCCAGCCAGGCCTCCACCTTGTCGAGCACTTCGCGCTGCGTGGTGCGCGCGCAGATGACGGACAACGCGTAAGTCGCCTCCGACGTCGCCTCGTTGATCGGGGCGCGGTTGATGCGGTTCACGATAGGACGCAGCAGGGTGTTGGCCGCCAGCACGAAGGCGGCGACAACGAACGCCTCGACGATCAGCCCTGCGCCGGCGGCCGCGCCCACGGCGGCCGAGCCCCAGAGCGTGGCGGCGGTGTTCAGGCCGCGCACCGAGGCCCCGTCTTTCATGATGGCGCCCGCGCCGAGGAAGCCGACGCCCGACACGACATAGGCAATGACGCGAGTGTCCCCGGGCATGAGTCGCATGGACAAGTCGACAAAGGCGGCGGAGCCCACGGCCACGAGCACGTTGGTGCGCAAACCGGCCGTACGCTGTCGGACTTGTCGCTCCACGCCGATGATCGCGCCCAGAATGAACGCGACGAACAGTGCGACGGCCGTGTTGAGCAACGGCAGGAGTTGGAAATTCTGGATGCTTTGCAATGCGTGCATGGAATGTCTCGAGGTGAGCCAGCCGGCAAGATGGCGGGCGCCGGCGGCCGAGTATCCGATGTGTCGGATCGGCGCGAACGGGCGGGACACTACGCTTCGGTTGCGACAGGCGCATGACACCGGCGACGGCCCGGGAGGCGGTCCGAACCGGTCGCCGGTCGCCGGTCATCGGTCATCGGTCATCGGCCGTCGGTCGAATCGCTGCGCGAGCGCCGCGCGAGGGCGCCGCCGCGATTATGGCATCTCGATCCGGTGGGCGGTAGTCTTGCCGGCCACCGGATACGGCGCGGAGGGCTTACGACAATTGCGGGGCGAGCAGGCGCCGGGCGGTGGCTTCGTCCACGTTGGCGCGCTCCATGAAATCTTCGACTTGATCGGGGCCGATCTTGCCGACGCTGAAGTACGTGCTGTCCGGATGCGACAGATAGAAGCCCGAGACGCTCGCGGCGGGCAGCATGGCGAGCGATTCCGTCACGCTCATGCCGACTTCATGGGCCTGCAGGTAGTGGAACATCGGTCCCTTGACGGAATGTTCCGGGCAGGCCGGATAGCCCGGTGCCGGGCGAATGCCGACATACGTTTCCTTGATGAGGGCCTCGTTATCGAGCTGCTCGGCACTCGCATAGCCCCAGAAGTCGCGTCGCACACGTGCGTGCATGCACTCGGCGAACGCCTCGGCCAGACGATCGGCCAATGCCTTGAGCATGATCGCGCTGTAATCGTCGTGCGTGGCGAGGAAACCGGCCTCCTTGGCGTCGACGCCGAGCCCTGCCGTGACCGCGAACACGCCGATGTAGTCGGCGACGCCGCTGTCCTTCGGCGCGATGAAGTCGGCCAGCGAGCGGTTCGGGCGGCGCACGCCGTCCACGACGGGGCGCTCGCTTTGCTGGCGCAGGTTATGCCACGTGAAGGCCACTTCCGAGCGCGATTCGTCGGTGTAGATCTCGATGTCGTCGTCGCCGACCACGTTGGCGGGCAGCATCGCGATCACACCGTTGGCGTTCAGCCAGCGCCCCTTGATGAGTCGATCGAGCATGTCCTTGCCGTCGGCGAACACGCGCCGGGCCGATTCTCCGACGATCTCGTCGTTCAGAATCGCCGGGAAGGGCCCGGCAAGATCCCACGTCTGGAAGAACGGCCCCCAGTCGATGAAGTGCGCCAGCTCGGCCAGGTCGTAGTTCTTGAACACGCGCCGACCAATGAACTTCGGCTTCGGCGGGACGTAGGCCGACCAATCGATCTTGAACTTGTTCGCGCGCGCGGTCGCGAGCGAAACCATCGGCGTGGCCTTGCGGTTTGCATGCTGCTGACGCACGCGCTCGTAATCGGTCTTGATCTCCGCGAGGTACCGCTCGGCCGCGTCGTCCGAGAGCAGGTTCGAGGCAACCGACACCGAACGCGACGCATCCGGCACGTAGATCACGGGGCCGTCGTAGTGCGGTGCGATCTTCACGGCCGTGTGCACACGCGATGTCGTCGCGCCGCCGATCATCAGCGGGATGTTGCGCAGACGGAAGTAATCGTCGCGCTGCATTTCGGAGGCGACATAGGACATTTCTTCAAGACTGGGTGTGATGAGGCCCGACAGTCCGATGATGTCTGCGCCTTCTTCCTTCGCCTTGGCGAGGATGTCGGCGCACGGCACCATCACGCCCATGTTGACGACTTCGAAGTTGTTGCACTGAAGCACCACGGTCACGATGTTCTTGCCGATGTCGTGCACGTCGCCCTTGACGGTGGCCATCACGATCTTGCCTTTCGAGCGAACGTCTTCGCCGGCGGCGGCCATGCGCGCCTTTTCTTCCTCGATGTAGGGCACCAGGTGCGCGACGGCCTGCTTCATCACGCGTGCGCTCTTCACGACCTGGGGCAGGAACATCTTGCCTGCGCCGAACAGATCGCCCACCACGTTCATGCCGTCCATGAGCGGGCCTTCGATCACCTGGATCGGGCGGCCGCCCGCGGCGGCAATCTTCTGACGCACTTCCTCGGTGTCTTCGACGATGAACGTGGTGATGCCATGGACCAGCGCGTGGGCGAGGCGTGCTTCGACCGGCTGGTTGCGCCACTCCAGATTCTCTTCGCGCTTTTGCGCACCGCCCTTGAAGCGGTCGGCGATTTCGAGCAGACGCTCCGTGCTGTCGTCGCGGCGGTTGAGCACCACGTCTTCGACGCGCTCGCGCAGTTCGGGGTCCAGGTTCTCGTACACGCCGAGCTGACCGGCATTGACGATGCCCATGTCCATGCCCGCCTGAATCGCGTGATACAGGAACACGGTGTGAATCGCTTCGCGCACGATGTCGTTGCCGCGGAACGAGAACGAGACGTTCGACACGCCGCCGCTGATCTTCGCGCCGGGCAGATGTGCCTTGATCCAGCGCGTGGCGTTGATGAAATCGACCGCGTAGTTGTTGTGCTCTTCGATGCCGGTGGCGACGGCGAAGATGTTCGGATCGAAGATGATGTCCTCGGGCGGGAAGCCCACTTCGTCGACGAGTACGCGATAGCTGCGCTCGCAGATCTGGGTCTTGCGCGCGTAGGTGTCGGCCTGACCCTGCTCGTCGAAGGCCATGACCACGGCGGCGGCGCCGTAGCGACGGATAAGCTTGGCGTGATGCACGAATGCATCCTTGCCTTCCTTGAGCGAGATCGAGTTGACGATGGCCTTGCCCTGCACGCACTTGAGTCCCGCTTCGATCACTTCCCACTTCGACGAGTCGATCATGATCGGCACGCGCGCGATATCCGGCTCGGAGGCGATCAGGTTCATGAAGCGCACCATCGCCGCCTTGGAGTCGAGCATCGCCTCGTCCATGTTGATGTCGATGACCTGCGCGCCGTTCTCGACTTGCTGGCGGGCGACGGCGAGCGCCTCATCGAACTGGCCGTTCAGGATCATGCGCGCGAACGCTTTCGAACCCGTGACGTTGGTCCGCTCGCCGACGTTCACGAATAGCGAGCCCTCGCCAATGTTGAAAGGCTCGAGGCCGGACAGGCGCATCGGCGGGACGAAGGGCGTTTGGCTCATGGGGCAATCCGTTCAGTGTTTGGCGCGCCCGCCAGCGCTCGCGCGTGCGAGGCGATGGCGGCGTGCCGGGCTTCTTGCAATCGATCTTGTCGTGTTCGGGCGGCAGACGGCGGCGGCGCTCAGGCGTCGTCGTCTTCGGCACCCTCGGCATGGCGGTACTGCGTCGGCCAGCGGCGCGGTTTCACTTCGGCCAGCGCCTTGGCAATCTCGGCGATATGCTCCGGCGTGGTGCCGCAGCACCCGCCCGCCAGATTCACGAGGCCAGCCTGTGCGAACTCCTTGAGCAGACTCGACGTTACGTCGGGCGTTTCGTCGAAGCCCGTATCGCTCATCGGGTTGGGCAGGCCGGCGTTGGGGTAGACCGAAACGTACGTGTTGCACAGCTTGGCCAACTCGGCGATGTAGGGGCGCATGAGCGTCGCGCCGAGCGCACAGTTCAGGCCGAACGTGAGCGGGCGAGCATGACGCAGCGAATTCCAGAACGCTTCGACCGTCTGGCCCGACAGAATACGTCCGGAGGCGTCGGTGACGGTGCCCGAAATCATGATCGGCAACACTTCGCCAGTGTCTTCGAAGAGCTCGTCGATGGCGAAGAGCGCGGCCTTGGCATTGAGCGTATCGAAAATCGTCTCGACGAGGAACAGGTCGACGCCGCCTTCGAGCAGCGATCTGGCCTGGGCGTAGTAGGCGTCGCGCAGTTGATCGAAGTCGACGTTGCGCGCGCCGGGATCGTTCACGTCCGGGCTGATGCTCGCGGTCTTGGGGGTCGGGCCGATGGCGCCGGCGGCGAAGCGTGGCTTCTCCGGCGTGCTGAACGCGTCGCAGGCCTCGCGCGCGAGTCGCGCCGACGCGCGGTTCATCTCGTCCGCCAGATCGGCCATGTGATAGTCGCTCTGAGCGATCGTCGTCGCGCCGAACGTGTTCGTCTCGAGGATATCGGCGCCCGCTGCGAGGTACTTGCGGTGAATTTCGCCGATGACGTCCGGGCGGGTCAGCGAGAGCAACTCATTGTTGCCTTTGACGTCGTACGCGAAGTCGGCGAAGCGCTCGCCGCGGTACTGCGCTTCGGTCAGCTTGTACCGCTGGATCATCGTTCCCATGGCGCCGTCCAGAATCAGGATGCGCGATTCGAGCAGCGCAGGCAGCGCCTGAGCGCGCGTGTAGCGCGGCTGCACGGGCGACTGACTGGGCGGCTGCGTCGTGTTCGGTGCGGTCCCCGTGCGGGCACTGGCGGCGGATGCGGTAGCGGTGGTCATGACGGACGTCGCCTTGGAGTGGCCGGAAAACCTATAATTGTAATGGTTTTCGCGTCGGCCGCCCCTGCGCCGCGCCGTTTTCAATCTCTCTCGCCAACGATATGGAATTCTTGCTCCCGAGCGCGGCTCACCAGTTTCTGCAAGCCAACGCCAATGCGTTGTTCGTCGACTGCCGCAGCGAAATGGAATACTTGTTCGTGGGGCACCCGGCCGGGGCGATTCACGTGGCCTGGAACGACGGGCCTGATTGGGAAGTCAACCCCCACTTCGTCCAAACCGTGCGCAAGCTGGCCGGCGCCGGGGGCGAGCGGCCCGTGCTGCTGATCTGCCGCAGCGGCAATCGAAGCACGACCGCGGGCGAGGCGCTCGAGGCGGCCGGTTTCCACAATGTCTACGGGGTGCTGCACGGCTTCGAGGGCGATCTCGACGCGACCCACCACCGCAACGCGGTGAATGGCTGGCGCTTCGACGGACTGCCTTGGGAACAGTGCTGAGTGCCGTACCGAGGCAGGCGTGCACCCTCGTGGCCTGACACGACGTTAAGCTTGCAGCCATGAAAAAACCCTCGCCGTGGCGAGGGTTTTTCGTGGGCAACTGCACCGCGTGCGGTGCTGCGTCAATGGAGTACGACCGGGCTCGTCATGAAGGTGTCGAACTGGCCGAGGAATTCATCGACTTCATCCTCGGAAGGCTCGCTGGCAATCAACTTCTGCACTTCTTCACGGAATTGCCGGGCAAGCGAGCCGTCGAGGAAAATCTCACGGCCAGCGGTTTTGTCCACGATTTCATAGCCACCCGCAGACAGCGCGTGATTGCCGTTGTCTGCGGCAAACTCGACAATACAATAGTTCGGGCTGTTGTAAATCATGAGCATGGCAACTCTCCTGGTGTTCCTGCATGGTCCTTGATACCCACATAGGGGCGACACGGCGCGATTTCAAGAGGCAACGCCCCATGATTCGCTTATCGGCACACCGGCTGACGAATTCAACGGTTTTTGGCCCTCCTTGTCAAAGGTCCTGCTTCAGAGCCCGCTTATTTTCGGGTTCAGACATTAGAGGCAGCGCCCTTCAAAAATGTTGCAAGGGCACGGGTTACGAATTGTTTCTGCTCGACCATCGACAGATGCGCGGCGTCGGGCACGATCTCCAGCCGGGCGCCGGCAATACCGCTGGCAATGCGCCGCGCAACGGCCGGTGGGGTCGACGGATCGTTCTCGCCGACCAGCACCAGGGTCGGCGCCTCGATTTCCGGTAACCGTGCCCGCACATCGAACGCGGCCAGTGCTTCGCATGCGGCCGCGAAACCCTCCGGGTGCGCCCGTGCCACCAGCGCGCGAATGCGTTCGGCCTGCTCAGGGTGGCGTTTGCGGAAACGCTCGCCCAGCCAGCGCTCCAGCGTGCCGTCTGCCAGTGCCTTCATCCCATGCTCGCGGGCCGTGGCGGCGCGCTGCAGAAACAGCTGCGCATCGGCGTCGTCGTATCCGGCGGTGGTGTCGATCAACGTCAGACTGGCGATGCGCTCAGGCGCTTCAAGTGCCACTTGCTGTGCCACGGCGCCGCCCATCGAAACGCCAACGAAATGCGTCCTCGGGATCTCCAGCGAACTGAGCAGAGCGGTCGCATCGGCCGCCAGTTGTTCGACGGTGTAAGGCCCACGCGTTACATCGCTGCCGCCATGGCCCCGGCTGTCGTATCGCAATACCCGGAAGTGTGCCGCGAGTTCGGGCACCAGATCGTCCCAGACCGTGAGATCGGCCCCCAGCGGATGCGCCAGCGTCAGCCAAGGACCGTGGCCGTCTACGGCGTAGTGAATCGATGCACCGTTAGCACTGACTTTCATAGTGAGCGGCCCCTTGGTGTCGTCGATGCGTTGGCGAAGTGGCGTCGATGCAATGGGATGTTTCTGATTATGTCAGGAACCGCAGACTTGTGCAGGCCGAATCGTAGTAGCAGGGCAACACTCTACTCCGTCGTCGCGCCGCGCCGCCATGAACCGTTGCCATGAATCGCCGCCATGAATCGCCGACATCGCTCGAATTTCTAAAGAGTTGACGCGAGGGCTTGTTTCGCGCCCGACGGCCGCATCGGGCACGTTCACGGAGGCGATTTACGCGTGAAGATCAGTTCGAATTCGTTGCCCGACGGCTCGGTTTGCTTGACGCGCACCGGCAGCCAGTCGAGCGACGGCGCCAGCCAGATGTCGACGCGTCGCTCGTCGCCCGACTTGCGCGGCAACCGCGTGAAGTGCCGGGTCTCGATGTAGCCCTGCGGCGTTGGCAAGGTTTCGGTGCCGACGTATTGCACCGGCCATACTTCGCTGCTGTCCGTGTCGACCACCGTGAACTCGTGCGTTACACCTAGCTGCGTATAGCGTTCGGGATTGCCTCTCGCGTAGCTCGCCAGTTGCATCATTACGCTGAACCGGTCTTGGGCGCCGGGGGCCAGCGGTACGGTCTGGCCCGAGCGCGAGAAGCTCAGCGTCGGTGTGCCGTCGCGATGGAAATCGGTGACGTACTCGGCGCGACGTCCGCGCTTTTCCACGTAGCGGGACGGCGCAATGCCATTCACGTCGAAACCGCCTTCGCTGATGAACTCGAACGTGCCGAAGAAGATGATCGGCACCGCCACGCGCAGCCGATAGTGCCCGTCTTCGTTGATCCACGCCAGCTCACCGGTCTGATTGCGTACGCCGTTCATGAACGCGTCGTACGTCAGCGTCACGGACGGCGGGGGATCGAACCTATCGCCGTTGGCTGCCGCTGCCGTGAGGGGCGGGCCCGCCGGCGGCGACGCTTGTGCGCTGCTGGCGGGTGCGTCGGCGGTATCGCCGGTGCCGGCGACGGTTTCCGAGGCGGCCTGCGGCCCCGGCGTGTCGACGGTTGCCGGGGCGGCGAGCGTGTTGGGCGGGGCTGGCGGGGCTGGCCGCGCAGGCTTGCGCCGGGCGGGTTTGACGACCGGCTCCGGGGGCGGTGGGGCCGGGGGGGCGGGCGGCGCGACCGGTTTGAGCGGGATCAGCGTGATCGGAATTTCGGGGATCGGCGTATCGGCGAGCGGGGTTCGGTGGTTGTCGACCCACAGCGCGAGGAGCACGTGCGCGAAGAAGACCGCCGCCAGCACGCCCACCCAGACGAACCCGCGCCTGCGCGAACCCGTCGGCGAGGTCGGGCCGGCGGGGGGCGAGCGGGCGTCGTCAGCAGCGTTGGAAGCCGGGGGCACGTTGGACGCTGCTTGGCGAGAGGGGCGATGGGCGCGCGAGAGCACGAGATGCGATTAACCGGAACGTCATGGGCTCAGGATCTCATATTGCGATGAACTCGGTTCGACAGATCGCGTGCGCCGCCGTTCAGGGCGCGACCGCGTTGTCGTCGGTGTCGATCTTGTCGTCCATGTCAGCCAATGGCATGCGTCTGCTTCGTTCCTTCGTTCTTCTCGCCGTCGTGCGCAGCGGGGGGGCGGGCGCTGCGCTCAGGTAGAATCTTCGGCTTCAAGCGCCATTCTATCGGGCCTGAGCCAGCCCGCAGACTCCATCACATGAAACTCGCTACCCGTAAGGACGGCACCCGCGACGGACAACTGGTCGTCGTCTCGCGCGACCTGTCGAGCGCCTGCATTGCCGACGCCATCGCCCCCACGCTGCAACGCGTACTCGACGACTGGACGTTCTACGCGCCCCAGCTTCAGACGCTCTACACCGAACTCAATCACCACCGCGCGCGCAACGCCTTCGCGTTCGATCCGGCCGAGTGCATGGCGCCGCTGCCGCGCGCCTACCAGTGGGCCGACGGTTCGGCCTATGTGAACCACGTCGAGCTGGTGCGCCGCGCGCGCGGGGCCGACATGCCGCCCGAATTCTGGACCGATCCGCTCATGTACCAGGGCGGCAGCGACGATTTCATCGGACCGACGGACGACATCGTGTGCGCGTCGGAGGACTTCGGCATCGACTTCGAAGCGGAGGTTGCCGTGGTGACGTCGGATGTGCCGATGGGGGCGAGCCCGGCGCGCGCGCTGGAAGGCGTTCGTCTGCTGATGCTGGTCAACGACGTGAGCCTGCGCAACCTGATTCCCGCCGAGTTGGCCAAGGGATTCGGCTTCTTCCAGAGCAAACCGGCGAGCAGCTTCTCGCCGGTGGCCGTCACCCCCGACGAACTGGGCGATGCCTGGCGCGAAGGCCGGGTGCACCGTCCGCTCACCGTGAAGTGGAACGACAGGAAGTTCGGTGCTCCCGAATGCGGCGAGGACATGGTGTTCGACTTCGGTCGACTCGTGGCGCACGTCTGCAAGACGCGCAATGTGCGCGCGGGCACCATCGTGGGCTCGGGTACGATCTCGAACAAGGACCGCAGCCGGGGCAGCGCCTGTATCGCCGAGAAGCGCATGTTGGAGACGATTGACAAGGGCGCACCGGAGACCGAATTCATGCGCTTTGGCGATCGCGTGCGCATCGAAATGTTCGATGCGCAGGGCAAGTCGATCTTCGGCGCCATCGATCAGGCGGTCTCGCCGCTGGACGAATGACGCCGCGCGCTGAAATGTCGCTTCCGGCAGGAGGTTGCGGTGCCTCGGCGAGACTGTGCATAGGGTGAACCCGGATATGGCGGGGAATTCTGGCTCCGCTATTCTTTGTCTCCTTGAGTCGGTTCGCACCCCTATCGGGTGCGCGAGCCCGCCCAACTTTCGTCCGCGCAGCGCGAGGTGTCCATTCCGGGACCTCCGCGAGATAGAAAAAACGCGCGCGGGCCAGACCAGATCAGGAGACTCTTCATGCGAAACCCCGTGCGCACTGCCCTGTTGGGTGCGATCTTGCTGGCGTTGGCCGGCGGCGCTGCCGCCCAGGTCAAGGTCGGCGTAAGCATCTCGCTCACCGGCCCGGCCGCCTCGCTCGGCATTCCCGAGCGCAACACGATCTCCATGCTGCCTACCGAGATCGGCGGCCAGAAGATCGACTACATCGTGCTCGATGACGCGTCGGACACCACGACGGCTGTCCAGAACACCAAAAAGCTCATCTCCGAGAACCACGTCGACGTCATCATCGGTTCGTCGATCACGCCGAACTCGCTGGCGATGATCGACGTGGTGGCCAGCGGCACCACGCCCACGATCTCGCTGGCTTCGTCGGCCCGCATCATCGAACCGGTCGACGCCAAACGCTACTGGATGTTCAAGACCCCGCAGACCGACGCGCAAATGGCCTCGGCCATTGCCGAGCATGCGAGCCGTCATGGCGTGAAGACGATGGCGTTCATCGGTCAGGGCGATGCGCTGGGCGAAGCGTTTTATGAGGAAGTCGCCAAGTTCGCCGCGCTGCACAAAATCAAGATGGTCGCCAGCGAGCGCTTCGCGCGCACCGATCCGAGTGTGACGGGGCAGATCCTGAAGATCATGGCAACCCATCCGGACGCCGTCGTCGTGGGCGCTGCGGGCACGCCGGCCGCGCTGCCGCCGAAGGCGCTGGCCGAGCGTGGCTACAAGGGCCTCGTGTATCACAACCACGGCGTGGGCAATAACGACTTCCTGCGCGTGTGCGGCAAGGACTGCAACAACACGTTCCTGCCGGCCAGTCCGGTGCTCGTGGCGTCGCAACTGCCGAACGATAATCCGGCCAAGGCAGTGGCGCTCGACTACATCAAGAAGTACGAAGCCAAGTTCGGCGCGGGCACGGTGGCGGCCTTCGGTTCGTATGCGTGGGACGCAGGTATTCTGCTCGAACGCGCCATTCCGATTGCGCTGAAGTCGGCCAAGCCGGGCACGCCGGAATTCCGCAAGGCGTTGCGCGATGCGCTCGAGACGAGCCGGAACGTGCATGTGTCGAACGGCGTGATCAATATGAGTCCGACCGATCACCTCGGCCTCGATCAGCGCGCCCGCGTGATGGTCGAGATCGTCGATGGCAAGTGGAAAATCGCGCCGTGAGCGCGCGTTGCTGACGCAGTGAACACGCCCGGTAGATCATGGATGTGGCGCGTCTGACGCCACGCATTTCACCCTGATGACCGTCGGCGGCGCCGGCTTTGTCCGGTGCCGCCGCTTCCCAATCCCCGCCTGTGCGGGGATATTTTTTTGGAGCGGTAAGCCATGTCGCAAGACCCGTATCAACACTACCAGTCGCTGCAGTTCAAGCGACATCCCAATGGCGTGCTCGAACTCATCATGGGCGCCGGGGCGAACCAGAGCGGTCTGTCGACGGCCGACCATCGCATGCATCGGGAACTGGCCGATGTGTGGCGCGATATCGACCGCGACGCCGAGACGCGCGCCGTGGTGATTCGCGGCGAAGGCAAAGGGTTCTCCGGTGGCGGCGATCTCTCGCTCGTCGAAGACATGGCCGACGATTTCGCGGTGCGCGCCCGGGTATGGCGCGAAGCCCGCGACCTCGTCTACAACGTGATCAACTGCAGCAAGCCGATCGTCTCGGCGATGCATGGTCCGGCCGTGGGTGCCGGGTTGGTCGCGGGCCTGCTCGCGGACATTTCGATCGCCGCGAAGAACGCGCGCATCATCGACGGCCACACGCGGCTTGGCGTCGCGGCGGGCGATCACGCAGCCATCGTCTGGCCGCTGCTGTGCGGCATGGCGAAGGCGAAATACTATCTGCTTCTGTGCGAGCCGGTGTCTGGCGAAGAGGCCGAGCGTATCGGGCTCGTGTCGCTCACGGTCGACGAGGCGGACCTGCTGCCCCGCGCGTTCGAGGTGGCCGACAAACTTGCGCGCGGCTCGACCACGGCCATTCGGTGGACCAAATATGCGCTCAACAACTGGCTGCGCAGCGCGGGGCCGTCGTTCGACGCATCGCTCGCGCTCGAATTCATGGGCTTTGCGGGACCGGACGTGCGCGAGGGCATTGCGTCGCTGCGCGAGCGCCGTGCGCCCGACTACGGCGGCGATGCCCCGTTCTGACACACCGCGGGCGCACGCTCGGCGTATGATCGATACCCATACACCCCTTGCGCGTCGATGCGCACACGATACGCGCGGCTTGCCGGGAGCGCCCCGCAGGCCGTTCGTCCCCGAACGTGACTGGAGACCGTAATGAGCGATTCGACGAGTGCCATGCCCAACGGCTTCGACATTCTCAAGAAGATGTGGGAAGCCTTCAGCCCGCCCGCGACATTCACTTCGCCGCTCTCGCAATTGATGCAGAGCGCGGCACCCTTGCTCGATCCCGACGAAATCGAGAATCGCATCGCCGAAATGCGTGCGGTGGAGCAGTGGCTCACGCTCAATCTGAATGTGCTGCGCTCGACGATTCAGGCCTTCGAAGTGCAGCGGGCCACCTACGCGACGCTGCGCGCGTTTGGCACGGGCAACTTCGGCGCTGCGAGCGGCGCCGACGCGAGTGGGACCGCGAGCAGCGCGGCGGGTGCCTCGCCGTTCGGGCAGAGCGGCGCGGCGAACTTCTGGCGTTCGCCGTTCGCGGCGGCAGAGCCGGCGCAAGATGTCGAGCCGCAAGCGAGCGCGCCGGCGCCCGAGCCAGAGCCCGAACCCGAGCCGGAAGCGGCGGGTGCGGCAGGTGCGGCGGAAGCCAACCCATCGGGCGGCGGCGACGCGCAGTCGCCATTTGCGCAGGCCGCCAATGCTTACGGCGCGCTCGATCCGTCGCTGTGGTTCAACGCAATGCGGGCGCAGTTCGATCAGATTGCCGCTGCCGCTCAGGCGGCGGGCGTGTCGGCCGCACAGATGACCGATGCCGCAGCGGCGCAAATGTCCGAGGCGGCAGCCAAGGCGGCACAGTCCTCGCCCGCGAAGCAGGCCAAGCGTGACCCGGGAACGGGGGCAGCGAAGGCGGCGGGTCAGCCGGGTACGACCGCCAAGCGTGCGGCGGGTGCCGAGGGGGCGGCGAAGAAAACGACAGGCAAGACGGCTGCCAAGCGCGCGCCTGCCGCCAAGAAGCCGCCTGCGAAATCGGCGGCAGTCAAGACATCGGCAAAGACGTCGACGAAGACATCGACGAAGGCAGCGCCTGCTGCGGGGATGCCTGCGGCGAAGCAAGGTGCGTGGAAGTGGTGACGCCGGCGAGCCGATAACGAATGCCGAAGCGATAGCGTCGTTGGCGTCGCAACGATGGCGACCCGAGGCACAACGACGGCAAAGGTGGGAGGAGGCCCCCCATGATTTCAGGCGAACGTACCGGTCTCGTCCTGATGGGCGGTGGCGCACGAGCGGCGTATCAGGTGGGTGTGATCGCGGCGATTGCGGCCATTCAACGCGAGGTCCTGCCGTCGCGACGCGCGATACCGTTTCCCATCGTCTGCGGCACTTCGGCCGGTGCGATCAATGCGGCGGCGCTCGCATCGCATGCCGACGATTTCCAGCACGGCGCGATGAAGCTCGATGCGGTATGGCGTCAGTTCCATGCCGGTCAGGTGTTTCGCGCGGACTCCCTGGGCATGGCGGGCACTGGGGCACGCTGGCTGGCGGCGCTCTCGCTGGGCTGGGCGCTGCGACGCTCGCCGCGCTCGCTCTTCGATTGGACGCCGCTTGGCGAGATGTTGCGCAATACGATCCGTCTCGACCGGTTGCCGGAGGTGTTCTCGTCGGGGGCGCTCGAGGCGCTGTCGGTGACCGCGCTTTCCTATTCGTCGGGCCAGCACGTCACGTTCTATCAGAGCGCCGAGCCGATTCAGGCGTGGAAGCGCTCGCTGCGCCTCGCGCGTGCGGTGCCGTTGAGCGTGGAGCACTTGCTGGCGTCGAGCGCGATCCCGTTCCTCTTTCCCGCCATCGAACTCGATCTCGACGGCCAGCCGGAGTATTTCGGCGATGGCTCGATGCGTCAGATCGCACCGCTGAGTCCGCCGATCCATTTGGGGGCCACTCGCATTCTGATCATCGGCGCGTCGCACGGACAGTACGGACTCGACAGCAGCGGCGAGCGCATCGACGGTTATCCCAGCCTCGCGCAGATTGGCGGGCAAGCGCTCGCGAGTGTGTTCATCGACGGACTGTCGGCGGATCTGGAGCGTCTCCAACACATCAACAACGTGCTGCGGCACGTGCCCGAAGCGCATCGTGAATCGAGTGGCTGGCGACCCATCGAGACGCTCGTGATTTCCCCGAGTCAACGCATCGAGCCGATTGCGGCGCGACACCTGCAACAGTTGCCGCGCGCCGTACGCACGATACTCGGCGCGATCGGCGCGGACGAGGCGCGGGGCGCGGCCTTCGCCAGCTATCTGCTGTTCGAGGCGTCTTACACGCGGGAGCTCATCGCACTGGGCGAAGCCGACGCCTACGCGCAACGCGACGCAATTGCCGCGTGGCTCGTGGCCGAAGCGGACGGCACCAGCCCGCTCGATCATGTCGAAGCCGGCGCGGTGGGGGGCATCCGAATGCCGGCAAATTCGCCGCTCTCGGCGCAGTCGCCCACCGCCGAGGCGGACACCGGCACGCCGGCCGCATGAACTGCCGTTCTCACTGAACCTCATCCCTATGTCGAAATCCACTGTGGCGTGTCCGTACCCATCGACGTTCTGGCGCGATCCGGCGTTGCCGTTTCTCGAAGCGCGCGAGGTCCTCGATGGGCGTCGCGTGTGCTACGCGCTGCACAGCCATGAGACGTTTTCCATCGGTGTCGTGACGGGCGGGAGGAGTACGTATCAGAATGGCCGGGCGCGTGAGACGGTGGGCCGCGGCAGTGTGGTTGTGATGAATCCCGACGCCGTCCATGCCTGCAATCCCATCGACGACGAAGCGTGGGCCTATCGGATGCTGTTCGTCGACACGGCGTGGTTGCGCGAAATGCAGCGGGAGTTGGGCTTCGCGCATGGACCGGATCTGCATCTGTTCGATCCGATGTCCTCGAACGATCCGGCGTTGTACGAAGGGTTGAACCGGCTTTACGACGTTTGCACCGACGCAACGCACGATCGGCTGGCGCGCGAGAGCGTCGTGCAGCAGTTCTTTATCGACGCGCATGAGCGGCTCAATCCCGCACCGCAGCCGATGCGAGACGATTCGCACAAACTGCGCGACGCCGCAGACTTCATCCGTGAACATTGCCGCGAGGCACTGTCGCTCGCGCAGATCTGCGCAGCAGCGGGGCTTTCGGCTTCTTATTTGACGCGCGTCTTCCGTGCGCAGTACGGGCTCACGCCGCACGCTTTCCTCATGAACCAGCGGATTCAATATGCGCGGCGACGATTGCGTCGCGGTCATGCCATTGCCGAGGTGGCGCTCGATGCGGGCTTCGCCGATCAGGCGCATTTCCAGCGCACCTTCAAGCAACTCCTCGCGGCGACGCCGGGGCATTACCGGGCACCGCGCGCCGCCTGATCCGACGATGCGAAGACGTGAAGACGTGAAGACGCGACGGCTTGCGGCTTTCATCCCGACGCGACGAGATACACTGCACTTCCCGCCAACAGCGCGGCCATCACGCGGTTCAGATGCCGCACGCGTCGCGCGTCACGCATACGATGCCGCAACATTGCGCCTGCGGCGGCCCAGCATCCCACCGAGCACCAACAAACGACGAAATAGATCGCCGCGAATTGCCAGATGCGCGTGGGATCGCCTGCCGTGTATGCGCCCATCCCGGCCAGTGCCGCGAGCCAGGCTTTCGGATTGAGCCATTGCATGACGGCGCCTTTCGCCAGTGTTGGCCCCCCGTGTGTGTCGCCATCGTTCAGTTCGCCGTTGTCGATCACTAGCTTGTACGCCATGTAGAGCAGGAACGCTACGCCGAACCACTGAATCACGTGCATCAGAACGGGCATGCGGGACAGCAGCTCGTACACGCCGAAGCCGACCGCGACGAGCAACACGACGAAGCCCGCCGTCGCGCCCGTCACGTGCCGCAGGCTTGGCCCGAGCCCGAAGCGCGCGCCTGAGCTCAAAGCCACCACATTGACCGGCCCTGGTGTGATCGAAGCGGCTAGCGCGAACGCCGCCATTGAATAGAAAAGTGTCATCGGAAGCCTCAATGCGGACGTAGGCCAGTGAATCGAGGTTCCGAATGTACGCGGCGGCGGGCGCGGCGTATTGAAGAAAACTGCCTTTTGAAGAATACTGCCTTCTGGAGATTCGCCGCCCTTGCGGACGTCTCAACGAAACAGTCGATCGCGTACCCAACGCAATAAGCGCCCAATGACGGGAAGCTTGATGTAAAGATCTTCAGTCGCGTCCCAATAGTCGCGTTGATAGGCCACACGTCCGTCTACGGCGAGGCGCAGATGCGAGGCGCCGTGGATGACCTGTTCATCGTTGAGCCACCGCTTGGTGTGGAAATGCAAATTCCAGACGAGGAGTGCCTGATTGTGTTGCAGCAATGTGGCGGTGAACTCGACACGTGGCACGTCGACACGTTCGAACAAATGCGTGAGCAGGCTTGCAATCTCGGTCGTGCTGTGGACCTCGTGCACGGGCGTTTTGAGGTAGACGTTGGGTGTATAGAACTCGCCCAGACTCCCGACGCCTGGGCGCGAGAGGGTCTCGAAGTAGCGAGTCAGGCGCGTGAGCGCAGCAGCATGATCGATGTCCATAGCCAGGCTCGCGTGGGCGCTTAGGCAGCGCGATTGGATGGCCCCATCCGTGGCCGGTACGGGGTCGGTCCGCAGGCCGGTGCTTGCCGACGCGGGCGGAGATTCAGCGCGCGTCGCTGATCAATTCGGCGCGAAGATCGGGGGCGCTGGTGCGCGGGTCCAGCCAAATGGCGAAGAAGGCGCGGCCGAAGGCGTCGCCTGCGATCTGGCCGATGAGCTTGCCGTCCGAAAAGAAGCGCGTGCCGTCGCCGGGCCGAAACACGCCCGTCAAATGCTGTCCGGCCGATACGTCGGGCAGAATGCGCGCAAGCGCTTCGCCCCAGTGCTGCCGTTGCGCATCGGTCGCCACTTTGAGCTTTGTCATCTCCATCAGACTTCGCTGCACGAGCGTACCGGAACTGAAGCTGCGCGCGTAGCGCAGATCGAGTACCAGGGGGTGGGCGCTCCAGTTCGCGCTGACGCGTTCAGCGCCGGAGAAGAGTTCCGCGTCGTAGAGGTGAAACCCCAGGCGTGAGAACGAGCCGTGGCCGACCAGGCGTGCGGCGGGGATTTCCTGAGACGCCAGTTGTCCGGCGTCGAATGCGAGCGCGCCGGGCGCTGCGCCCAACGCGGCCAGAAAGCAGGCGATGCGCAGCCATGCGCAAAGTGCGGGACGAGTTGCCATGCTCGGCTCCTTATCGGTCAAGGATCCAGTCGAGTTGGTAGGCCCGTTGGCGGCGCGCCGGTCGTTCTGCCGATGCGCCGGCCGGTACAACTTGTTGCGTATTTGCGACTGAGAACTATCCTCAAGGTGAGACGCAGAAATACAAACCACTGCGACAAACCACTGTGCCGACGGGTAAGGTTGCCCGAACCCCGTCACAACTACGGAACGATTAGTTTTAGCGTAGACCATCGAACGCCGCTCGCGCAACCCGTGGCACGAGGACATACCCTGACGCGCTGCCGACGTGTTCTGGGCGCCAGCGTTGGCGGAGACGGGAGACAGGCAACGCAGCGACACCTATCGTGCATTGACAGAGGGTAGGCTTGTCGCGCCTTACAGCTTAAGCGCGTTGCGTGACAGTTTGATGGGGGTCAATATTACGACGCATTACCGTCATGCAGGTGCCGGAGCGCCCGGGAAGACGAGGGTTTTATGTTATGATTCAAGAGTTTGCCCATATTTTAGTACGGTCGCTCTAAGCGAGATCGCCAGGATGCGGCCAGATTACAGGCGTTAAATCGCCGTCCTTCAGCGACGGCAGGGTTCAAGACGTGAAGTCGGATAGCGGGGGCTGTCCACGACACGCTCACCGTTTTGTCTGTCGAAATTCGGCGTAAACTTTCACAATACTATCTTGAGTCCTGGTGTAAGGTCTCGCGACCTTGGGGGTAATTGAAATGAACGAAATGCTGTATCCCGAACTGTACAAGTCGCTGGAGGCAGTGCGTTGGAACATGGAGAAGGATATTCCGTGGGACAAGTTCGACGCGAGCCAACTCACGGACGATCAGGCGCGCACCATCAAGATGAATGCCATCACGGAATGGGCGGCGCTGCCGGCGACCGAGATGTTCCTGCGCGACAACCGTGACGACAGCGATTTTTCCGCGTTCATGAGCGTGTGGTTCTTCGAAGAGCAGAAGCACTCGCTGGTGCTCATGGAGTACCTGCGTCGCTTCCGCCCGGACCTCGTGCCGACCGAGGCCGAACTGCATGCAGTGCGCTTTCCGTTCGACCCTGCCCCGCCGCTCGAGACGCTCATGCTGCACTTCTGCGGCGAGATCCGCCTGAACCACTGGTATCGCCGTGCAGCCGAGTGGCACACCGAGCCGGTCATCAAGGCCATCTACGAAATTATTTCGCGTGACGAAGCCCGTCATGGCGGCGCTTACCTGCGCTATATGAAGAAGGCGCTCACGAGCTTCGGCGACAACGCGCGGGCTGCGTTCGCGAAGATCGGCGTACTGATGGCTTCGGCACGCCGCACCGAGAAGCCGTTGCATCCGACCAACCTGCACGTGAACAAGGACCTGTTCCCGAACGACACGGTGCAGTCGCGTCTGCCTGAGCCGGAGTGGCTCGAACACTGGCTCGACGAGCAGATCAAGTTCGACGATAGCTGGGAGAAGAAGGTCGTCGAGCGCATTCTGCACAACATGTCGCTGTTGTTCGAGCACACCTTCGCAACGGCGCAGGACCTGAACCGCTACCGCAAGGAAATCACCAGCCGTCTGGCAGCGGTCGCGGCACCGGCCGTCGCCACCGCGTCGTAATCTCGCGGGCAGCGCTCGTCGCATCGACAGCCTGTCGCATCGACAAAAAAGGGGCTTCGGCCCCTTTTTTTGTTGTCACGCATGCGGCGTGGGACAATAGCCTGTTCACTTCGACCGATCGTCATGTCAACTCCCCAAGCCATTCCTGCGGCCGATTTCGAGGCCAAGATTCTCTCTCGCGAGGCCCTCGTGGCGCTGGCGCCGACCCTGCCGCGACCGTTGGTATTCACCAACGGCGTGTTCGACATTCTGCATCGCGGACATGTGACGTACCTCGCACAGGCGCGTGCGCTCGGCGCATGCCTGATCGTCGGGGTGAACTCCGACGCTTCGGTGCGAACGCTCGGCAAAGGCGACGACCGTCCGATCAACAATGAGCACGACCGTGCGGCGCTGCTTGCGGCGCTGCAAAGCGTCGATTACGTGGTGACGTTTGGTGAATCGACGCCCGAGGCGCTGATCGCCGCCGTGCGTCCTGATCTGCTGGTCAAAGGCGGCGACTACGAAATGGACACGCTGCCGGAATCCGCGCTCGTTCGCAGTTGGGGCGGCAAGGCGCTGGCGATTCCGTTCGAACATCAGCGCTCGACAACGTCGTTGCTCAAGAAGGTTCGCACCCAGTCATGAGTCTCGCTCCGCTCGTTGAAGTGACACGTGGCGCGAATGGCGTCGATACCGTCGAGTGCGTCCATTACGGTGCCGTCGCCGTTGTCGACGCGCATGGGCGCTTGCGCTATGCCGCAGGCGATCCGTCGTTTCTGACCTTCTCGCGCTCGACGCTCAAGCCACTTCAGGCGCTGCCGTTCGTCGAGGGCGACGGCGTCGCCCATTTCGGGCTAACGCAGTCTGAGCTGGCGTTGCTGTGTGCGAGCCACTCCGGTGAGAGCTTTCATGTCGACGGGGTGAAAAGCTTGCTGAACAAGGCAGGCTGTGACGAACATCATTTGCAGTGCGGCTGCCACACGCCGACGTTTTATTCCGCAACCGGCAAACGGGCGCCTGCGGACCTGAGGCCGACGTCGTTGCATCACAACTGTTCGGGCAAGCATGCGGGCTTTCTCGCGTATTGCGTGCAACACGGTCTGCCGCTCGACACTTATCTGGACCCTGCGCATCCGCTACAACAGGCGATTCGTGCGCGCGTGGGCGATGTCGTAGGCGTAAGCGGCGACACGCTGCCGTTGGGTATCGATGGATGCTCTGCGCCCAACTATGCCTTGCCGCTCGACAAGTTGGCTGCCGCGTATGCCCGGCTCGCCGCGAGCGACGATGCCGCGCTCTCGACGCTGTTTGCCGCCATGACACAGCAGCCGGAGATGGTCTCCGGCACGGCGCGCAACGATCTGGCATTCATGCGTATGGCACCCGGCGACTGGGTCGCGAAAATCGGCGCGGACGGTGTGCAGACGATCGGCGTGCGCTCCGCAGGGCTCGGTATCGCGATCAAAGTCGTCGACGGCAATATGCGCGCGCTGTATACCGCTGCGGTTGCGGTGCTTCAGGCGCTCGGTCTGGTCGAGTCGCCTGAAACCACGGGGCTGGCGCCGTGGGTGTCTCCGGTCGTCAAGAATGCGCGCGGCATGCGCACGGGCGTCGTGCGTCCCGTTGTGGAATTGAAGCGCATCAACTGAGGTTTCACGCAGGCGGGCTGCCTGCCTGCGGCGGGCAAGTTCTTACCCACTTGGCCGACCATTGTTGCGTCACCACGCCGCGAATCTGATTGGCGATGTTCGCGTTGATCCCCACGATCCGGTACACGATTCGGCTTTTTGCGTTCGGCCGCTCGTTCAATTGCGGCGTAATGCCTTTCTTTTGCGCTGCCGCCATCAAGTGCATGGCACGTTCCCGGTCATTGAACAGGCCAAGCGAGACGACGAGATTCGCGCTGTCGTCGTTGAGCAGGAAATACTCCGTCACGCCTGCCGAGCGAAGCTGTGCGATCTGCTTGTCGGCCGCCGCCTTGTTGGGCACCGGGTTGAGATGCACCCAGTACCGCTTGTCGAGCGCGACGGATTGAAGATCACCTTGTCCCGCCGGCAGTGCCGCGAGCAACAGGCCACGCGCCGACTGCGCGTCGTTAGCCGGGAAAGGGCCCACATCGAGGCAGATGGGGGCGGCCGTTGTCGTCGTTGTGGTCGTTGTCGGGGATGCCGGCGCATCGCCCGATACCGCGCTCGGCCCTGTGGCGGCGACGGTCTGACGGGCTGCCGCCGGCGCTGAAGCCGACACGGCGGATGCCGTGGCTAGCGAAACGTCCGTATTGTGCTGCCTGTCATTGCCCGTGCTTGTGCTGTCGGTGCCAGCGACGCTTGCCCTGACGTTGTCGTTGGCATTCGCGTTGGCATGATCGTTGGCGTTGGCGTTGGCGTTGGCGTTGGCGTTGGCGGAATCGGCGCCGTCGGGGCCACGCGATGCATTCGCTGCGCTGGCGGCCGCCGTTGCCGGTGACTGATCGCCGATCTCTGCGCCGATGAGACGGATTCGTTCGGGCTCGAGCTGCATTTCGACGCGCGCCGGTTCACGGCCGGTGGCGGGCAACATATCGTGCCAGGTCAGCCAGCCGAGCTGCACGGCCGCAAGCGCCGCGTTCGCGGCCAGGAACATGACAAGCAACAGCGCACGCAACATCTCAGGTACCCCCTCGGGCATGTTCACCGTCGTGCGGCGGGGATGCAGCGCTATCGATCGTATTCGCCGTGCCGGCCATATCTCTCATCGCTATCTTGTCCGTCGTGTCGACGGTGTCGGGAAGGGATGTCCCGGCTGCCGTCGTGCATGACTCTGCCGCACGAAGCGCAACTTCGTACAAACCGGCGGTTACCAGTTGATCGTGTTCGGTAAAGGGCAAGGCGAGGGTTTGCGCGAGCGCCTGACGGGCCCCGCCGGAGATCACGCAGCGCACTGGCGCGCCGAGTTGCGCCTGCAGTTGTGCGTGACTGCGCTCGACCAGGCCGGCCTGCGCGGCGGCGCATCCGCGCAGGATGGCGTCGGCCGTGCTACGGGCGAACGCCTGCCCGCCGGACGGCGTCGTGGCGTCGAGCGTCGGCAACTGCGCGGTGCCCTGGGCAAGCGACTGCAGCATCAGCGCGGGGCCCGGCGCGATCAATCCGCCGAGATAATCGCCGTCTGCCTGCAACGCTTCAACCGTTGTTGCGGTGCCCAATGTGACGATCAACAGATGTTCGCCCGGCCACGCGGCGTGCGCGCCGATCAGGCTTGCCCAACGGTCGCTGCCCAACTGCGACGGGGTGTGATAACCGTTGCGCACGCCCGCGCGCGATTCGCTGGCGCGCAAGACGTGCAGCCCACCGGACGATGCCGTGCCCCACAGCGTTTGCAGGGTCATGCGCACTGCCTGTTCTGCGGCGTCGCCCGCCACGTTTGCGAGCCAGACGCCAGCCGGTGCCGGGCACACGAAGCCCTTGTCTTGCCCGCCCTGGCCTGCGGCCGACGGCACCGCGTTCGGAGCGAAGTGGGTGTTGTCCCCCGTTCCCGAGGTCAGCGCAGCCCAGCCAGCGCGAATTTGCGCAGCGAGCGTGCGCCATTCGGTGTGGTCTACCGCGCCGCTGGCAAGAAATGATGGCGCCGCCGCGCGCCATGCCGCAGGGCGCACCGCCGGCGCAAGTGCCCATTTGATTCGGCTGTTGCCGGCATCGACGAGCAACCACGGCGCGCCATTGACGCCGCTTGTGGCGTCCGTGATATCGGTGACATCCTTGGCGGTGGCGTCTGTGACCTTGGTGACATCCGCGACATTCGTGACATCCGCGACATTCCTGGCACGGGCGATAGCGGCGATTGAGACGTCAGAGGTCGTTCCCATTGGCGTCGCAGCATCTACCGGTCGCGGCGAACGCGGCGAGGGGATTTGCCGGGAGGCGGCCATCAGCGGACTCCTTTTGCGTCCGGTGCGTCGGCCCTATCGAGCAATCGCACGGACACTTCCCCGCTGGCGATGGCGCGCTCGCCCTCGTGAGTCGCGACGCGCAGGCAACCCTGAGAATCGACGCCGAGCGCCACGCCATGGAGCTTGTCGCGGCCGTGCTCGATGATGCGAACCGATGCCCCACTATAGGCGTGCATTGCTTCCCAGTCATCGCGGAAGGCGCTGAACCGATGTTCGGCAAAGCGATTCAGCATGGCCGCAAGACGAAGCATCAACGCGACGAGAACGGACGACATGTCGGGGTCCGGCAGCACCGATTCGAGCGCCGCTGCCGGGGTGGCCGGCATGACGGCCGGTGAGGCGATGCCGGATTCGGCCGCTGCGCCGGCCGAAAGGGAGGCCGCGCGATCGATACGCGTGGCCACATCGTCGGCGCGCCGAAGATTGACGCCGATACCGATCACCACCCCGATTCGTCCCGGCCCCGTTGGGACCGTCTCAATCAGAATGCCTGCGAGCTTTGCGCCGCGCAGCAGCACATCGTTGGGCCATTTGAGCCCGAGTGCGTGCGGTGCCGACAACGGCAGGTCCGATAGCCCCTCCACGACCGCGACACCCGTCGCGAGCGACAATCCGGCCAACTCGGCGGGTCCGCCCGGCATCACATAAGCCAGCGAAAACGTAAGGCTGTCGCCCGGCAGGCTCTGCCAGGCCCGGCCACGTTGGCCGCGTCCACTCGTCTGGTGCATCGCCGCTCGCACGACAGGCGCGCTCGACCCGTCTTCGCGAAGTTGGGCAAGCAGGTCGAGATTTGTGGAGCCCGTGGTGTCGACAACGTCGATCTGCCAGCCGCCGCAGGCGGAGGCCAGACCCGAGCGAATCCGGTCGCCGTCGAGCCGCCGGGAGGCCGGGGCGTGCGGCGATCCGGCGCCCGCGCCGGCCGGACGTTCGGACGACTCCGCAGCCGGAGTGGCGGGGGCGGTGTTCGGCGAGGAAGATGCGGCGTTATTCATGGCTGCTATTGTAGCGGCGAGGCGGGTGCCGCGCCGGTCTGCGCTGCGCCAATCCTCGCTTTTCGGTATTGTCCGAGGCGCCAATCGGTCGGCGCCGGCGCGTTTTCAGCCCTCGCCGGGTTGCCATCGACCGGTTGCCCCTGTACCGTACAATGACCGCGTTTTGCCGGATTCCGGCGGGTTTATAGCCAGGAGATTGTCCGTTTTGAACCTCGATGCCGTGCCCACTCTGGAGCTGACCACCTCGGCGCAAGGCCCTGTGGTGATGCTGCGCGGCCTGTGGACTGCGTTGGCACTCTCGCAGCGCAAGAAGATGCTGCTGCGGCTGGTGCACGCGTTGCCGCAGGGCGATCTGGCGTGGGACCTGACGTGTGTCGAGCGGCTCGATCACGTCGGCGCGCAGGCGCTGTGGCGCTATTGGCAACGTCGATACCCCGAGCGCATTGCGCTGACGCCGGCACAACGTGCATTGTTCGATCATCTTGCCGAATTCGACCATACGCGGCAGAGCCCGGCACCCACGCGCCGCATCGATCCGATCAGCCGGCTGGGCTATTCGCTGTTCACGCTGGGCGAGCACCTGCGCGATGGCATCACGATGTTTGGACGCTTCGTGATCGACCTGGGCCGTGTCGTTCGTCATCCGATTCGTGCCCCGTGGCTGGAGATGTCCGCCAATATCTACAGTGCCGGGACCAAGGCACTTGGCATCACGGCACTCGTCGCATTCCTGATCGGCATCGTGCTGTCCTACCTGTCTGCCCAGCAACTGAAGCTTTACGGGGCGAGTACGTTCATCGTCAACATTCTCGGTCTCGCGGTGATCCGGGAACTCGGTCCGGTGCTTTCTGCGATTCTCGTGGCAGGGCGCTCGGGGTCGGCCATCACTGCCCAACTGGGCGTGATGCGTGTGACCGAAGAGCTCGACGCGATGCGCGTGATGGATATTCCTCATGGGCTGCGGCTCGTGCTGCCCAAGGTCATTGCGCTGGCCATCGCCATGCCGCTGCTTGTCATGTGGACGAACATCGTCGCATTGCTCGGTGGCGCGATCGCGGCGAAGTACGAACTCGGCATTGGACTGCGATACTTCTTTTCAACGCTGCCCAACGCCGTTCCCATTGCCAATCTGTGGATCGGACTGGGCAAGGGGGTCGTCTTCGGCATGCTGATCGCGCTGGTGGCCTGCCACTTCGGCATGCGCGTCAAGCCGAATACGCAAAGCCTCGGCGAGGGCACGACACAGTCCGTAGTGACGTCGATTACCGTCGTGATTCTGGCCGATGCCATCTTCGCGATTCTGTTTCGCAGTGTGGGGATCGGCTGATGAGCGAATCCAGCACCCCCGACGTGCCCCAAACCCCCGTCTCACCCCGTTCGCCCACCTCGCCGACGGCTCCGACGGTCCCGGCGGTGCCGGCGCGCGGTGACGATACGGTTTGGGGCGCCACTGCCGGTTGTCCGCCAGTGTCCTCGACCTTGCCGGGTGGAGCCGAGCCGGTCATCGAAGTGCGCGATCTCACGAAACGCTATGGGACGCACACGATTCACGAGCATCTCGATCTCACGGTGCGCCAGAGCGAGATCATCGCGCTCGTCGGCGGTTCGGGTTCGGGTAAGACGACACTGATCCGGCAGATCATCGGGCTGGAGTCGCCGACAAGCGGTCACATCAGCGTTTTCGGCCACGACATTACAACGATCGACCGGCGCACCGCGCACCTGTTGCGCCGCCGCTCCGGCATGCTGTTTCAGCGCGGTGCGTTGTTCTCAGCGATGACGGTGTTCGAAAACATTGCGCAGCCGCTGCGGGAATTGCACACGCTTTCGGAAGATTTGATTCGCGATGTCGTGATGTACAAGCTCGAGATGGTCGGGCTGTCGGGGCGCATGGCGAACCGCATGCCGTCGGAGTTGTCGGGGGGGATGATCAAGCGCGTGGGAATTGCACGCGCCATTGCGCTGGAGCCGGAACTGCTTTTTCTCGATGAGCCCACGGCCGGTCTCGATCCGCAGGCGTCGGACGAATTCGTGGCCATGGTTCGCGGCTTGCACCGCTCGCTCGGACTGACGGTTGTGATGGTCACACACGATCTGGATACGGTGATGATGCTTGCCACACGCGTGGCGGTCCTCGCCGATCGCAAGGTGCTCGTCAATGCGCCGGTGGAAGACGTGGTGTGTGTCGATCATCCGTTCATCCACAGCTTCTTCCTCGGCGAGCGAGGCAGGCGCGCGTTGCTGGCTCTGCCCGCCGCACGGCGCGCCAAGATTTCGGAGTTACTCGACGATGGAAAATAAATCGCACGCTTTCATGGCGGGCCTCTTCACGCTGATGCTACTCGCCGCCGTTGGCGCGTCGGTGTACTGGTTCAATCGCGACAATCGCGTCCGCCTGCCCTACGACCTGGTGTCGCGCACCAACGTGACCGGGCTCAATCCCGAATCCGCCGTGCGATATCGCGGCCTGGCCGTCGGAAAGGTCGAGTCGATCAAGTTCGATACGAGCACGCCGGGACAGATTCTGATCCGCATTCTCGTGAACAAGGGCACGCCGATGACCAAGTCGACCTTCGCCACCCTGAGCTATCAGGGCGTGACGGGATTGGCCTTCGTGCAACTGGACGACGATGGGCATGACCGAACGTTGCTGTCGTCGTCAGAAACGCATGTTGCGCAATTGCCGCTGCGCCCGAGCTTTGTGGACGAACTACAGCGGCGCGGCAACAACCTGGTGCATCAGCTCGAAGCGGCGACGTCGTCGGTCAACCAACTGCTCTCGCCCGATAACCGTCAGGCCATGGTCGATTCGATCAACAGCGTGAAGTCTGCCGCGCAAAGCGTGAATCGCTTGGCGCAGCAGCTCGAACCCGTGACGACGCAGTTGCCCGACACAGTGCGCGAACTCACCGGCACGCTCGAGGGCGCGCACCGACTGACCAATCAGTTGACCGATCCTCAGGGCCCCCTCGTGCGTAACCTCGATAGTGTGGGACGCGCGGCAGATCAGGCGGCGTCGAGTCTGGCGGCGTTCCAGATCACCATGCAGACGTTCGAAGGTTCGTTGCAACAGGAAGCGCTGCCTCGTCTGAACACACTGTCCGACGATCTGCGCACGACGACACAGGCGGTGGGGCAGGCCGCCGAGACGATCAATCGCAATCCGCGGGCGCTGCTGTTCGGCACTTCGCCGCCGCCACCCGGCCCGGGTGAGGCGGGCTTTTCGTGGCCCGGCGGGGCAGGCCGATGAATCGCGACACCGTTATGCAAAGGGATATCGAGATGATCGAACCGATCAACGCGCACGGCCCACACGGACCCCACGGCCCCCACGACGCCAACGAGGCGAACTCGACGAACAACGTGAACCCGCCGAGCGAGGCAAACGAAGTGAACCAGGCGATCGAGACGACGCAGGCGATCAAGGCGATCACGACGATCACGACGATCAAGGCTAACCGGACCGGCCGGGAGAAGCGGTCCATCGGTGCACTTCGCCGTGTCGTCGACCGCGTGCGTGCGTTGACGACGTGGGGGCTCTGCGCCGGCGTCGCCGTGCTGGTGGCGGGATGTGCTGCGCCGATGTCGTCCGCGTCGCTGACACGCTTCGATCTTGGCCCGCCGCCGACGCCTGCGAATTTGGTTGCGCCGGTCGCTTCGGCCGCTCCGGCCATCAGGGGAAGCAACGCCGCAGTGACCACATCGGACGTCGCCGCCGCAGGTGCTTTGCGCCTGTCGCCGCTCAAGGTGGTGGTCAATGCACCGAGCTGGCTCGACTCGGACACGATCTATTACCGCCTGCCTGCCCGCGACGGCGATCAGGCCCGTGTGTATGCAAACAGCCGCTGGCTCGCATCGCCCGCGAGGCTCTTCGAAGATCGTCTGCGAGCGGCATTGTCGGTCGACCGGCCGGTGTTATCGGCTGGCGATCCGACGGCCGCGCCAGCGTTGCGTGTGGAGCTCGAGGAGTTTGCTCAGTACTTCGACAGCACTTCGATGAGCCGTGGCGTGGTGCAGATACGCGCCACGCTGTTCGATGGAACAAAGCTGCTCGCGCAGACGACCTTGCGTGCGCAGGCTCCGGCCGAGACCGCCGACGCCGCAGGCGGCACGCGCGCGCTTGCTGCGGCCACCGCCGCAGTGCAGAAGCAATTGGTCCAATGGCTGGCCGGGCGCGTGCCCGCGCCGTCGGACACGACGCGTGCGTCGGCGCAGTCGCGAGCGTTGCCTGGCGCCTCGCCTGCATCGGGCGCGTCGGCGCGCTAGGACTGCCTCGCCAATGCCCGAGCACGATGTCAAACCGTGGCAACGACGCGCGTCCCCGCTGACGCGTCAGGCGCTGCTTTGCCTGATTTTGCTGATGGCCTACGCGAGCCTGTATCCGTTCGAATTCGAGCGTGCGGCGGTGGGGCCGTTCGACTATCTTTTCGCACCGCTACCGCGCTGGATGACATTGTTCGACGTCGTCACCAACGTGCTCGGGTACCTGCCTCTGGGCGTGCTCGCCGTGCTGGCGCTGCATCCCGCCTGGCGCGGCACGCGGGCCGTCCTCGCGGCGTTCGTGCTCGGGGTGTTGCTCTCCGGCGGCATGGAAGCGTTGCAGACGTATTTGCCGACGCGCGTGGCGTCGAATGTCGATCTCGCCACAAACGCGCTCGGTGCACTCATCGGCGGTGCCATCGCGGTGCCGCTCACCAGTCCGCTGCTCGATCGCGGGTGGTTGCGGCATTTGCGTTTCGCATGGTTCGAACGTCACGCGAGTGTGCTGATCGTGTTGCTCGCACTATGGCCATGGGCGCAGGCCTACCCCCAACAGTTTCTTTTCGGCGACGGCGATCTGGTGCGACAGATCTGGCTCTGGCAGGACCCCGATGTCACCGGACGGGTACTCGACTGGGTGCCGCGACTCGGGCAGTTGCAGGACTATCTCTCCGACCTCGATGCCGTCGCCAGCCATGCGTTGTGGGAGACCGTGGTGAGCGCGAGTGGCACCGTTCTGGCGGGTTTGCTCGCGACGCTCGCCATGCGTCGCACTGCACCGCGTGTGCCGTTGCTTTGCGCGATGTTCGTTTGCGCGTTCGCGATCAAGTCCATCACGTCCGCGTGGCAGTTCTCGCCCGCGCAGGCGTTCGACTGGGTGACGGCCGGGGCCATTTATGGGGTGGTGATCGGCGCGCTGGTTCTGCTCATCGCCGGACGCGGCCCGAGGGCCCTGCGCGGGGCCCTCGCGCTGGCAGCGCTCGTGATATTGCTGGTCCTCGTCAATTTGCTGCCGGCGAACCCCTATTACGAAGCGGCGCTCCAGTCGTGGCGGCAAGGACGCTACGTCCACTTCAACGTGCTGGCGCGCTGGCTCGCATGGACCTGGCCGTATCTCGTATTGATCTACCTTCTCGCGATGTTCGATCCGAGCCATCGCGGCCCGGCCCGCAATGCCGGCAAGCAGCGCTGAGTCGCGCCACGCGCCATTGAAGCGCTTCACGACGCGACGGATTGTTGCGATATCTGAAACAACGTATTGGCCCGCATCCCATTGGTGAGGGCGCGCGCAACGCCTAGACTCTCGTGTAAGGCACGCCGATACTCGGTGTGCCATGACCGCCCGGCATCTTCAGGCAGATCCCGGGCGGTTTTCATTGACGAGGCGGTGATGCGTTCATGGGGATGGGGGGGTTCGCACGAGACTCGGCGGCGCGTGCTGATGGCGGTGATCGCCGCTGCCACGGGCATCGAAATGCTGGAGAACGGCATGTTCGTGTTCGCATCGTCCCATATCGCAGGTGGCGTGGGCGCCGCCCCCGAAGAGTATGCTTTTGTCTCCACGCTCTACGCGGTGGCGGGGATACTCGTCATTCTGAAGCAGCGCTGGCTGGCGGCACGCCTGGGGTATCGCACGTTTCTCGCGTGCGCGCTCACGCTCATGGCGTTCGGTGCGTGGCTGTGCGGCATGGCGCATACACCGGCGCAGCTCGCCGTCGCGCGTTTCGTGCTCGGGTTGGGCGCAGGGTCGCTGTTTACGGCCAGCCGGATTCTCATCAACCTCTGCTTTGCGCCCGAGCGGCGTTTGCAGGCGTTGCTCTTCTTCACTTATGGTTTTTTTGGCGGGCAGATCTTCGCGCCGTTGCTCGCGAGCTATCTGGTCGATCACTTCCTCTGGTCGTCGGTGTTCTTCGCCGTGGTGCCGATCGCGCTCACTGGCGCACTTGCGACGTGGCTCGTCATCCCCGATTTTCGCGAACACCTGCACGACGAGGGCGAGTTCGAAATGCGCGGCATCGTGTTCTTCGCCGCCGGCGTGCTGTTCGTCGAAGTGATGATGCAGCGCTCGCGCTTCGACTTCTTCTCGCATCCGCAGCACCTGCTCGAGCTGTGCCTGGTGGTGGCCGTCTGCGCGATCGGCTACATGTGGCATCAGTACTCGCACCGCAAGCCGCTGATCGACTTTCGTACGCTGGTGCGCAACCCGGTCTATGTGCTCGGGTTGGGCGGCTATGCCATGTATTACTTCTTTTCGTATTCGACCTCGTATCTGTTCCCGATCTACATGCAGAAAGGGCTGAACTGGAGCGTGGAGCAAACGGGGTACTTGCAGGCGGTGGCGTCGGGAACCAGTCTTGTCGTGGCCGCGATCTATACCTTGGCCCGCCCGAAGTTCGTACAGCTCAAACCGTTCGTGTTGCTCGGCTATCTCTGCCTCTTCGGCTTTGCCTTTCTCCTCTCGCAAAGTTATCCGGGCGTATCGAGCCGGTGGCTGATCCTGCCCATGGTGCTCTGTGGCCTTGGCGGTGTGTTCGCCATGATTCCGATTGCCGAAATGACGTTTCGCGGCATGGACGAGTATGTCTTCCAACACGGCTATCAGACAAAGAACATCGTGCGTCAGTTGGTGAGCTCGATGTCGGTGTCGGTCATGTCCGTGTTGATGCAGGACCGCCAAGCCGTTTTCATGCATCAGCTCACGCCGTCGATGACGCCGCTCAACCCGGCGTATAACGCAGCCGTCTCGCAAGCGCAGCAAGCGTTCGGCGCGAGTGTCGACCCAACGACCGCGGCGCACATGGCCCAGGCGTGGGTGGGGGGGCTGGCGTCACAACAGGCGCTTGTACTCGCGTGCGTGAACGTATTCTTCGGTTTCGCATGCCTTGCCGCGTTTTGTGCAATCTTCATGGCGGCGCAGCGACGTCTGCGCTGAGCCGGGTGCCGGGTGCTGCAATGCGGGGCCGGGCGTCCTGGATTTCGCGCTTCCTCATGCTGCGCCAGGCGGTGTGCGGTACCCGCGCGGTGCCCGGGGCCGCACGGGCTGGGCAGGTCGGTTAGAATGGCCCGCTATACGTTGCCACTCCCCAAGCCCCGCCATGGCCACCCAGCCGCAGTACTATCAGCATCACGTGTTTTTCTGCCTGAATCAGCGCGAACCCGGCGCCGACCGTCCTTCCTGCGCCAACTGCAACGCACAGGCGATGCAGGAGTACGCCAAAGCGAAAGTCAAGCAACTCGGTCTGGCCGGTCCCGGCAAGGTTCGGGTGAACAAGGCGGGCTGCCTCGATCGCTGTGAGCAAGGACCTGTCGTGGTGATCTATCCCGAAGGGACCTGGTACACGTATATCGACGAAACCGATATCGACGAGATCGTTGAAAAGCACCTGGCGCAAGGCGAAATCGTCGAGCGTCTGCTGATCGACTGATCCCGGCGGCAGACGCGATGCCATTGCGCTGCGCAGCGCAATGGCATCGCTGCACTCCAGCCCAAACATCGCCCATGAACGCTCAGACTGAACGCTTCACTATCGACGGCCCGGTCGGCGCCATCGAAATCGCCATCGACCGTCCGGCCGGCGCGCCGCGCGGCATCACGCTCGTGGCGCATCCGCACCCGCTGTTCGGCGGATCGCTCGACAACAAGGTGGCGCAGACACTCGCCCGTGCGTTCGTCCAGCTTGGCTATGCCGTGGTACGCCCGAATTTTCGAGGTGTCGGCAAGTCGGCCGGCGAGCACGACAAAGGGATCGGCGAGCGAGACGACCTGCTTGCCGTGATCGATTGGATGCGCCAGCAACCGGGCTGGGAGACGCTGCCGCTCGCACTCGCCGGCTTCTCTTTTGGCACGTTCGTGCTCTCTCATGTCGCGAAGACACTCGAAGCCGCGGGCACGCCCGCGCAGCGCCTGGTGTTCGTGGGCACGGCAGCGAGTAACTGGGACGTGGCGACCGTGCCCGCCGACACGCTCGTCATTCACGGTGAACAGGACGATACGGTGCCGCTGCAATCGGTGCTGGACTGGGCGCGTCCCCAGACGTTGCCCGTGGTGGTCATTCCGGGCGGCGAGCACTTTTTCCATGGCCTGTTGCCCCTGCTGAAACAGATCGTGGTCGACGCGTGGCGTCATTGATACACCCGGGGTGAAATTCGGCCGATTTCGTCCGCTCAGGCCCGCTGCGCTGGGGACGTGAAATCGCGACGGGTATAATTCGCCCCTGAACCTTGTCATGCCGTGCCGGGTCTATGTTCCGGACAGGCATGGCACCGGCGCTGCGGTGCCGCTGTCTTCTTTCGCCGTGCCGTGCGCTCTGAACGTGTCGGCTGCACGGCGTTCCTTCAAGCGCAGATGCCCCTGAGTCTCACATCGTTTTCCACATCGCCCATGAAATTCAACGCTTCGCTGTCCCGTGCCGCCGCCGCTGCGGCGCTCGTCGCTTGCGGCTCGCTTGCCACGCTTCCCGCTCGTGCTCAACAGATTCCGCCGCCGCCGATGTCGGCCAAGGCGTGGACGATCGTCGATATCACCAGTGGTCAGGTGCTGGCCGCCGGTGACGCGGACGCACGCATCGAGCCGGCCTCGCTCACGAAGATCATGACCTCGTACCTGGTCTTCGAAGCCCTTCGCGACAAGCGCATCTCGATGGATCAGACCGTCATTCCAAGCGATTCGGTTCGCAAGGTGGGTCGCGACGAATCGCGCACGTTCATCGAAGCCGGCAAGCCGATCACGGTGCACGACCTCGTCTACGGCATGATCATTCAGTCGGGTAACGATGCCTCCATCGCGCTGGCCGAACTCGTCGGCGGCTCGCAGCAGGGCTTCGTCGAATTGATGAATCGCGCGGCGCAGCGCATGGGCCTGAAGCACACCCATTACATGAACGTCGACGGTCTGACCGACCCGCAGCACTACACGACCGTGGCCGATATCGCCGCGCTGTCGACGCACCTGATTCAGGACTTCCCCGAGTACTACAAGATCTACTCGGAGAAGAGCTTCACGTACAACAACATCCGTCAGCCGAACCGTAATCGTCTGCTGTATCTCGATCCGACGGTCGACGGCCTGAAGACCGGGCACACGAACGAGGCGGGCTACTGCCTCGTGTCGACGGCGTCGCGCCCGATGCCGAATACGCCGGGCGTGAACCGCCGCGTGCTGTCGGTCGTCGTGGGCGAGCCGACCGAGCGCGCGCGCGTGCAGGACAGCCTCTCGGCGCTGAACTACGGCTATCAGAACTTCGACACGCTGCGGGTCTACGGTGCGAATCAGGTCGTCGCCACGCCGAAAGTATGGAAGGGCAAGGAAAGCGAGTTGAAGATCGGCGTGAAGAAGGACACCTTCATCACCGTGCCGAAGGGCGTGGCCGACAAGATCAAGCCGCAGCTCGAATTGCGCGAGCCGCTGATCGCGCCGATCGCCAACGGCACGCAGGTCGGGACCGTCAAGGTCATGGCCGACGGCAAGCAACTGGCCGAATTCCCGGTCGTGGCGCTCGGCGACGTGGCTCAGGCCAGCTTCGTCGGCCGTGCATGGGACGCCCTGCGTCTCATGTTCGTGAAGAAGTAACGACCGGCTGCGGCGTCCCGGTTCCGGGACGTTCGCCGGCAAAAACGCGTAGCATTGCACTATGCGTTGTCCGGCGTCGGTCCGGCAGGCTCGCAGTGCGGGCCTGCCGCAACGCAAAGGCGCGCCCCGTGGGCGCGTTTTTTCCTTTCGTCGCGCGTCTGGCGCGCCCCTTGCAAACATGGACAACCCCACCGTCTGGCTCAATGGCGAACTGGTTCCGCTCAGCGATGCGAAAATCTCCGTACTCGATCGCGGCTTCCTCTTCGGCGACGGCATTTACGAAGTCGTGCCGGTTTATCACGGCAAGCCGTTTCGGCTTGCGCAACATCTGGACCGGCTCGAGCGCAGCCTCGCCGAGATCCGCATCGCCAACCCATACTCGCGCGCCGAGTGGGAAGCGCTCTTTGCACGCTTGTCCGCCACGTGCGCGGCCGATCCGCACAGCGTCTACGTACAGGTCACGCGCGGCGTGGCGCCACGTCAGCACAGCTTCCCTAAGGACATCGTGCCAACGGTGTTCGGCATCGCAACACCGCTCACGCTGCCGAGCCGCGAGAAGGTGGAGCACGGCGTAGGTGCGGTCACGCACGAGGATCGGCGCTGGCTGAACTGCCATATCAAGTCGACGTCGCTGCTGGGTAACGTGCTGATGGCGCAATACGCGGCAGATCACGACGTTCAGGAAACGATCCAGTTCCGCGACGGCAATCTGACCGAGGCGTCGTCGAGCAACGTCTGGGTGGTCAAGGGCGGTGAAATGTTGGCACCGCCGCGCGATAATCGCATTCTGGAAGGCATTCGCTACGGCGTGCTCGAAGCCCTCGCGCGCGAATGCGGCATCGCGTTCCATGAACGCCCGGTCAGCGAGGCAGAGGTTCGCGATGCCGACGAACTGCTTATCACGTCGGCCACGAAGGAAGTGCTGGCGGTGGTCACGCTCGACGGCGAGCCGGTGGGCGATGGCCGGCCAGGCCCCGTCTTTCACGCGCTGTACGCGGCCTACCAGCGCGCCAAGGAGGCACTATGACGACGGAAAAGAAGGAAAGCCTGCTCGAGTTTCCGTGCGATTTTCCCATCAAGGTGATGGGGGCGACGCAGGACGGTTTCGCCGACGCCATCGTGGCGCTGCTGCGCGAGTTCGATGCGCAATTCGACGCGGCGACCGTGGAAATGCGCCCGTCCAGCACGGGCAAGTACCTCGGCCTGACCGTCACGGTGCGCGCGCACTCGAAAGCGCACCTCGACGACATCTATCGCGCGCTGACCGGACACCCCATGGTCAAAGTCGTGCTGTAACCGACGCACGCGGCACGTGCGGCGCACGCGATGGCCGCATGTGCGTATCACGCGTGCGTCGCTGCGCCGTCGTCGGGCGGTGCAGAGGCGTCGCGCCCCGGTGGTGTCGGCGGCGACATCTCGCCGGCCGTGTCGGCCATGCCTGCCGCCAACGCGGCGGGGCTCGGCTGTGCCGGGCGGCGCTGCATGTGCTTCACCGATTCGAATGCCGTCAATTCCTCCAGAAACCATGTTCTGAACGCCTGAACGCGTTGTGTCGCCAGCACGGCGGGCGGACACACGAAGTAGTAATCCCACTCGCATGGCGTATCGACGTCCGAGAGCCGGACGAGGCGCCCGGCCATGATGTCGCCTATGGCCAGCGAGCGCCGCACGAGCGCCACACCCTGACCGACGATGGCTGCCTGTGAGAGCATGCCGGAATCCTCGTACATCATGCCCTGCGTCGGCTCGGGGAGATCGAAGCCCGCCGCCGCGAACCACGGTGCCCACGGCTCGCGCTCCGAGCGCAGCAAGGTGCTGCGGCCGAATTCCTCGGCCGTCTGCGGCAGATGGCCATGGTTGTAAGACGGGCTGCAGGCCGGGAAAAACACGTCGTCCAGAACTTTCTCGATATGCAGCCCCGGCCAATTCCCCTTGCCCATGCGAAGCGCGATGTCCACGTCGTCGCGCTCGAAATCGGTCAGTTGAGCGCTGCACCGCAACTCCACTTCCAGCTCCGGATGCCGGTCGATGAAGCGCCCGATGCGGGGGGTAAGCCACCGGCCTGCAAACGATGGCATGGTGGTCAGTACCAGCCGCCGCTCGCTGCGCGTGCCCGCCTGCAGTTTGCGCGTCGCCTGGGCAATGTCGCCGAGCGCGCCGCGGATCGACGTGGCGTACTGGCGTCCCGCCGGTGTAATGCTGATGCGTTTGCCATTGCGCGCAAAGAGCGTCGTGCCCAGTTCCTGCTCGAGCGCACGGATTTGATGGCTGATGGCGCCGTGCGTGACGAACAACTCCTCCGCCGCGCGCGAGAAGCTCTCCAGGCGGGCAGCCGCCTCGAACGCGCGCAAGGCGCTCAGGTTGGGAAGTCTCCGAAGATCCATGTGAGATTTATTCGCAAGGCCGTGAAAATATGTCGTTTGGTCTGACGCCCGCCAGTCCCTATGATGCAATCATTGTCTCGCACTGAGTGGGGGTCGTAAAATGCAAAACAATTTAACAAAGGTGCAATACTTCTATGGCATCCGTCCGGGGGAAGTGGTCACCCTCGACTTGCACCACGAGCATACGCTGGTGGCTCGCGGGGCGGCCGTCTGGGTCACACGCGCAGGCGATCTGCGCGATTACTGGCTCATGCCCGGTCAGCGCCTGGCCATCGAACCCGGACGCCGGTACTGGGTGTCGTCCGACGACGAGGCGGAAGCCGAACTGCAGCGCGAAGTGACGCACCGCTCTCCGCTGGCCCGCGCGCTGCGCAAGTGGCTCGCCGGACGCCGGGCGTCTCGTGAAGCCAACGGCTGCACGGCTGCGGCCTGAGCCTATCCAGAGCGGGCCCGACATGACGTGTGCGCTGGCGCTCAACGCCGGGGTGCGCGTTGTTCGATTCGGGCGCTGACGCCTGCGGCCTTGGCGCGTCGATCGGCAAGCGAACCGAACCGACCGGCGCGGGCCGCCCCCCGGTGGGCGGATCAAGTGAGCCGACCGAGTGAGCCGACCGAGTGAGCGGACGCGAGGGCCGGTCAATCGCGGCCAGACGCGCTCGCGCATGACCGTTGCTGCTGGGCAACAGCGCCTGAGGGCGCCGCAGCGCGCGGCGGCGAGCAAGACTGCGGCGGTTTCGCTAAAATTGCGTCCATGACCTCCCCCCCGATCGAAGTGTGCTGGCGCGGCACCGAAGATTACGCCACATCGTTCGACGCCATGCGTGCCTACACCGACACGCGCGGCCCGCACGGCCCCGACCAGCTCTGGATCGTCCAGCATCCGCCGGTCTACACGCTCGGGCTGGCGGGCGACCCAGCCCACTTGCTGGTGGCCAATTCCGGTATTCCCCTCGTCAAGGTCGATCGCGGCGGCCAGATTACCTATCACGGCCCGGGACAGGTCGTGATCTATCTGCTCGTGGATCTGCGCCGGCGCAAGCTCGGCGTGCGCGAAATGGTGCGCTTGATCGAGCAGGCGGTGATCGACACCCTTGGCGCGTATAATCTCAGCGTTGAGCGCCGGGCGGGCGCACCGGGCATCTATGTGAGCGCGGGCGACGGCACCGCAGCGCATGCGGGTGCGAAGATCGCCGCGCTCGGGTTGAAGATCCGCAACGGATGCAGTTATCACGGCGTGTCGCTGAACGTCGCGATGGATCTGCGACCGTTCGACTGGATCAATCCGTGTGGCTATGCCGGCTTGCAAACCGTAGATATGGCCACGCTCGGCGTGGCCCCCCGCTGGGACGAAGTGGCCGCGCGACTGGCGCAGCAACTCGGTCGTCACCTCGAACAGCACACCGCGTCGGCCGAAGCCGCGCCGCAGGCCGACCCGGCCGGCAGCGCAAACGCCGCCGCCTGATTGGACGTCTGGAAAGCCCCCATCATGACCACCACCGTGACTCAGAACGACACCGTGAACAAGGAAGTTCACACGATCGACGGCGACTATGACGCCACCGCCAAGCAAAAGTCGCAAGCCAAGACGGCGCGCATTCCGATCAAGATCGTGCCGATCGAGCGACTGAAGAAGCCGGACTGGATTCGCGTGAAGGCCGCCACTCACACCTCCCGTTTCTACGAGATCAAGCAGATTCTGCGCGAGCACAACCTGCACACGGTCTGTGAAGAGGCGAGTTGCCCGAACATCGGCGAGTGCTTCGGCAAGGGCACGGCGACGTTCATGATCATGGGCGACAAGTGCACGCGCCGTTGCCCGTTCTGCGACGTCGGCCACGGCCGTCCGGACCCGCTCGATGCCGATGAGCCGCTCAATCTCGCGAAGACCATTGCCGCGCTGCGCCTGAAGTACGTGGTCATCACGAGCGTGGACCGCGACGATTTGCGCGACGGCGGTGCCCAGCACTTCGTCGACTGTATCCGTCACGTGCGCGAACTCTCGCCGCAAACCCGCATCGAGATCCTGACGCCGGACTTCCGCGCGCGTCTCGATCGCGCGCTGGGTATCCTCAATGCCGCGCCGCCCGATGTGATGAACCACAACCTCGAGACGGTGCCGCGCCTGTACAAGGAAGCGCGCCCGGGATCGGACTATCAGCACTCGCTCAATCTCCTCAAGGAGTTCAAGGCGAAGCATCCGGATGTGTCCACGAAGTCGGGTCTGATGGTCGGCCTGGGCGAGACCGACGAAGAAATTCTGGAAGTCATGCGCGATCTTCGCGCCCATAACGTCGACATGCTCACGATCGGACAGTATCTCCAGCCGTCGGCGCACCACCTGCCGGTGCGCCGCTACGTGACGCCGGACACGTTCGTCATGTTCGAGGAAGAAGCCAGGAAGATGGGCTTTACGCACGCGGCCGTGGGCGCGATGGTGCGCTCGAGCTATCACGCCGACGTGCAGGCGCACGAAGCCGGGGTGGCCGACGCCATTTGACTCGAAAGCGTCACGTCGCCGTCAGACATAGCGCGCGGGCCGTCGAGAGACGGCCCGCGTTTTTATTTGGGTGCGCAACGCTCGTGCTCTGTGGCGCGGCCCCGAGAATGGGGCAGACGGCAGCCCGTCGATTACGACACATCACAGGCAGTGTCCGGCGGAACACGCCATATGACGCGCGCACGTCGGTGCATACCGGCCAAGTCGTTCGAAACGCGTCGCTATCTGCGGTGAACGCCGTTGAATTGACCGGTCCAGCCGCCCGGCGGACATCGCTTCGTCGAGAAATATGCTGTAACAAGCCTCACCTTGCCGACGCCCCCTCGTTGTTTCAGAATATCCGAACCTTGTTTTGCTTGACAAAACGATGCGTCTGCCATCAGTACTGACGCACGGAAGTTCCGGAAGCATGCCAGGAGACGATATGTCCCGTCAGGTCATCGAGGGCCGATATTTTGTGGAGGCGCCACAAGGGGCGGCGGGGAGGCGTTTGCCTCTGGTGATCGACGCGCCACACAGCGGTCACGTTTTTCCGCCCGACTTTGACACCATCGCACCGACGTCCGCGATCCTGGCGTGCGGCGACGCCTATGTCGACGAGCTGTGGTCTCTGGCCACCCATCACGGTGCGACGCTCGTCGCAGCGCTTTTCCCGCGTGCATACATCGATCCGAACCGCGCGGAGCACGACATCGATCCTGAAATGCTTGCAAGCCTGTGGCCGCATGACGCGCGTCCGCAAGCGTATAGCGAGCGCGGTGTCGGGCTGCTGCATCGGTTTGCCGCGCCGAACGTGCCGCTCTACGACCGGCGCCTGTCGGTGGCCGAAGTCGAGCGGCGCATTCACGATTACTACCGCCCTTACCGGCAGGCGTTGCGCGACGCGCTGGACGCCGCCTGGCACCGGCACGGCGTTGTGTGGCATCTGGACTGCCACTCGATGTGCTCGCTCGGCGGCGCGCTCGATCCCGATGCGGGCATGTCGCGCGCGGACGTCCTCATCAGCGATGGCGACGGCACGACGGCCGACCCGGCGTTCTCGCGCTGGGTGATCGCCGAGTTCACGCGGCTCGGTTACCGCGTGGCCCACAACACGCCCTACCGCGGCGGCGATCTGGTACGCCACTTCGGGCGGCCTGCCGAACGGCGCCACAGTGTTCAGATCGAGTTGAACCGGGCGCTTTACCTGAATGAATCGCGCGGCGAGAAGCACGACGGGTTCTCTGCGCTGCAATCGAAACTTGGCCAATTCGCGGCGGCGCTTGCCGCTTATGCCGAACAACATAGCGAGGAAGTTTGATGGACTACACAGTCGCTTCGGTCGATACGGCGCTTACGCTGCTGTCGCTGGTCGGAGAATGCCCAGGCCTGGGTGTGACGGAGTTGGCGCAGCGCGCGGGGCTGAACAAGTCGCGAGCGTTTCGTCTGTTGGCAACGCTCGAACAGCACCGCTGGGTGGTTCGCGAAGGCAGCCCGGTGACCTACGTGCTCGGCGCGCAGGCGCTGGTGCTCGGCGTGGCGGGGCACGAGCAGGTCAACCTCGTGAAGGTCGCCCATCGCCATCTTCAGGCGCTCAATCGCGCGCTCAACGAGAATATCCAGCTTCGCGTTCGCGACGGCCTAGAGTCATTGTGTGTGGCGCGTGTCGAGTCGACGCATGAGTTGCGCGTGCACGGCGTGGTCGGCAACCGTCGACCGCTGTATGTCGGGGCGTCGGGCCGTGTGCTGCTCGCATTCGCGTCCGACGACGTTCGGGCGCAGGTGCTGGGTCGTCCGCGCAAGCGCTTTACGGCGGGCACGCTCATCGAGCGCGAAGCCCTTGCCGCCGAACTGCTCAACGTGCGTCGTCAGGATTGCGCCGTGAGCTTCGGCGAGCTCGCGCCCGAAGCCGTGTCGATCGCGGTGCCCGTGCGCGATGCGTCCGGGGAAGTGATCGCGTCGCTGTCGGCGTCCGGCCCGTCGTCGCGCATGACTCGCGCGTTGCTGCCCGACATCTCATCGCGCCTGTCGGCCTGCGCTGCCGAGATCTCCACGGCGCTGGGCTATCAGACGCCTCTACCGGAAGCCTTGTCGGCCTGACGCCGCGCCACCTCGTTCGCCGCTGCACCTGCCTCTCTTCGATGCCCCTGGCCACCTCGGCCAATGGGCATTCAGGAGAGGCTTTGTTGGCCTCAATGGCCGTTTGCGCCTCACCGAACTCGGGATCGGCCCCGAGACTTCGCCTGAAATCCCCCCTGCATCCCTGATTTCTGGAAATCCAGAAGCCATCCGCACCTGTTTTCCGGATTTCCGTAGGATGGATCATCGGGTTTTCCACAATTTCACCCAATAAAATCAAAGACTTGCATCGTTGGCATAGGTATTGCTTTATTTGACGTGTGCTGCCGCGTGATCCGGTGTCCCGACGGGAATCCAGACAGGCAAAGGCCAGCCGATCAAATAAAAGAGGAGACCTTATGTTCAAGCAATGTCTTGCCGCCGTGGCGCTGTGCGCGGCTTCGCTACACGCTTTTGCCGACGATCTGGTGCGCCTGGGGAACCTGAAGTTCGCCCACTACGGCGCTGTCTCATACATGAAGGTGATCGGTCCGAAGTACGGTCTGAAGATCGAGGAGCGCATGTTCGCCAAGGGCGTGGACATCATGCCGGCGATCGTGGCGGGTCAGATCGACGTCTCGGCCAGCGCGCTTGACGCGGCGATTGCGGGGCGCGCGCAGGGGGCGCCGATTTACGCTGTCGCCGGTTTCGCGAAGGGCGGTGTGCGTCTTGTGGCGAAAAAGGGGTTGCCGATCACCAAGGTGGCCGATCTCAAGGGCAAGAAAGTGGGGGTCGCCCGCGGCGGCGCTCAGGAGCTGATTCTGTACGCCGAGTTGGCCAAGGCGGGCTTGACGTGGTCGGATCAGCCGGGCAAGGACGTGCAGATCATGTTCATGGCCTTCGCCGATCTGAACCAGGCGCTCGCCGCCGGCAGCATCGACGCAATGTGCCAGTCGGAGCCGCAGGCATCGCAAGCCATCAACAAGGGCTTCGGCGTGGAAATGCTCAAGCCGTACGACACGCCGATCGGCGAGCCGGTGCGCGCGCTCGTGATCACCGAGAAGCTCTACAAGGAGAAGCCGGACGTGGCGCAGCGCCTGATGTATGCGTTCGTCGAGGCGACCGACTACTTCATCAAGCACCCGCAAGCGGCCGAGAAGTATGTGCGTGAAGACATGTTCAAGAATCAGATCACGACGCAGGACTTCACCGACGCCATCGGCAACTCGCCTTACAGCTACGACCTGAGTATCGCGCATGTGCAGCTCACGACCGACCTCATGAAGAAGTACGGTGTGGGCAAGCTGCAGGACCCGGTGCCGAAGGCTGAAGACTGGGTCAAGCTCGACCTGCTGGCCAAGGCGAAAGCCAAGCTGAACATCAAGTAAGGCGAGGCAAACGAATGGCCGCTGCACTTGCCTCCTCGGGCGCTTCGGGCGCCTCGCGCACCGCGCACATGATGCGCGGTGTGCTGATACCGCTCGCGGTCGTGGCGATCTGGCAGATCGTCACGGGCCTCGGGTGGATCAACCCGATCATTCTCCCGTCACCGCTCGCTGTCGTGAGCAAGTGGTGGCAATACCTCAAACCGACCGTGGCAATGGCCGAAGGCTTCGGCGCGTGGTTGCAGTCGAGCGAATTGCTCATGGACGCCGCCAACAGCCTGTATCGCGTCGTCATGGGCTTTCTCGCGGGCACGGTGATCGCGCTGCCGCTCGGCCTGCTCATGGGCACGAGCCCGCGCATCTACGGGCTGTTCAATCCGCTGGTGCAGGTCGTGCGTCCGATCCCCCCGATCGCGTACATTCCGCTGGCGATTCTCTGGTTCGGCCTGGGCAATCCGCCTGCGTTCTTCCTCATCGCGCTCGGGGCGTTCTTCCCCGTGCTGATGAACACGATCGCGGGCGTGCGCCATGTCGACGGCATCTATCTGCGCGCGGCGCGCAACCTCGGCGCGAGCCAGTTCACGATCTTTCGCCGCGTCATCATGCCGGCGGCGACGCCGTACATCCTGTCGGGTATTCGCATCGGCATCGGCACGGCGTTCATCGTCGTGATCGTGGCCGAGATGATCGCGGTGAACAACGGTCTCGGCTACCGCATTCTGGAAGCGCGCGAGTACATGTGGTCGGACAAGATCATCGCCGGCATGCTGACCATCGGCCTGCTTGGGCTGGTGATCGATCTGGGCATGGACCGTCTCAACAACCACCTGCTCAAGTGGCACCGTGGTCTCGAAACCAAGTGAGGCGAGCGACATGCTGATCGAAATCGAACACGTGGGCAAACAGTTCCCCGTTCCCGGCGGCGTCGTCGATGCGCTCAAGGACATCAACCTGAACATCGACGCGGGCGAGTTCGTCTGCCTGCTCGGCCCGTCGGGTTGCGGCAAGTCGACGCTGCTCAACGCACTCGCGGGCTTTGTGCAACCGACGTCGGGCGCGATTCGTATCGAGGGCCGTGCGGATGCTGCCGCCGAGCCGGGGCCGGATCGCGGCATGGTGTTCCAGGAGTACGCGCTGTTTCCGTGGATGACGGTGGCGCAGAACATCGCCTTCGGGCTGGAAATCAAGGGGATGCGTCGCGCCGACATCAACGAGCGCGTGGACCTGCTGCTTGGCAAGCTCAACCTGCGCGAGTTTCGCGACCGGTTTCCGCGCGATCTGTCGGGGGGCATGCGTCAGCGCGTGGCGATTGCCCGCGTGCTCGCGCTCGATAGTCCGATCATGCTCATGGACGAGCCGTTCGGCGCGCTCGACGCGCTCACGCGACGCACGTTGCAGGACGAGCTGCTGCGCATTTGGGAGGAATTCAAGAAGACGATCATTTTCGTCACACACAGCATCGAGGAGTCGATCTATCTGGCCGACCGGGTCGTCGTCATGACGTACCGGCCGGGCACGGTCAAGCGAGACATGGTCATTGACCTCCCCCGTCCGCGCGACACGGCAGGCAGCGAATTCAACGAATTGAAGAAGACGCTGGCCCAGATGGTGATGGAGGAGCAAATGCGCTTTGCGCAAAGCGAAATCCGCGGCGTTACAGCGGATTGATTACAAGGGTGGTGGCTTGCCCCACTGCCTGGAGAGGAAACATCATGCAAACCCAGACCAAAAAACCCTTCTACCGCATCCTGTATGTACAGGTGCTGATCGCCATCGTCATCGGCATCGTGCTCGGGCATCTGAAGCCCGATCTCGCTGTGCAGATGAAGCCGCTCGGCGACGCGTTCATCAAACTGATCAAGATGATCATCGGCCCGGTGATCTTCTGTACCGTCGTGACCGGCATCGCCGGCATGGAAGACATGAAGAAGGTCGGCCGCGTCGGCGGCAAGGCGATTCTCTATTTTGAAATCGTCTCGACGCTCGCGCTGATCATCGGCCTGGCGGCGACCCACATTCTGAAGCCGGGTGCCGGGTTCAACGTCGACATCAATTCGCTCGATCCGAAAGCCATCGCCGGCTATGCCGCGAAGGCGGCCCACGGCGAGACGTTCGTCGACTTCCTGCTGCACCTGATTCCGGGCACCATCACCGATGCGTTCGCGAAGGGTGACGTTCTCCAGATCCTGGTGATCGCCATCCTGTTCGGCGCGGCACTCGGCATGATCGGTGAGCGCGGCCGCGTGGTGACGAACTGGATCGACAGCGTCTCGGGCGTGCTCTTTCGCGTTGTGCACATCATCACCAAGGTTGCGCCGCTGGGCGCCTTCGGTGCGATGGCCTTCACGATCGGCAAGTACGGCATTGCTTCGCTGGTGCCGCTCGCCAAGCTCATGGGCACGTTCTATCTGACGTCGTTCCTGTTTGTGGTCGTCGTGCTGGGGTTGATCGCCAGGTTCACGGGTTTCTCGATCTTCCGTTTCCTCGCCTACATCAAGGAAGAGCTGCTGATCGTGCTGGGCACCAGCTCGTCGGAAGCCGCGCTGCCGCATCTGATGGAGAAGATGGAGAAGGCCGGTTGCTCGAAGTCGGTGGTGGGTCTGGTGATCCCGACCGGCTACTCGTTCAATCTCGACGGCACGAACATCTACATGACGATGGCTGTGCTGTTCATCGCACAAGCGACCAACATCGATCTGACCTGGGGCCAGCAGCTCACGTTGCTCGCCGTGGCGATGCTGACCTCGAAGGGGGCGTCGGGTGTGACCGGCGCGGGCTTCATTACGCTGGCCGCAACGCTGGCCGTGATCCCGACGATTCCGGTGGCCGGGATGGTGCTGATCCTGGGTATCGACCGCTTCATGAGCGAGTGCCGTGCGCTGACGAACCTCGTCGGCAACGGCGTGGCGACCATCGTCGTGTCGGCCTGGGAAAAGGAGTTGGATCGCAAGAAGCTCGCTCAGGCCATGTCCCGCGATCGGGCGCCGGAACTGGCCTGACGGTCGGTGGCGGGGCCACCGGCGCTGCGCGTGAGTCGTCTCGCGCGAGCGCCGGCGCCTTGCCAGCACAACATTCGCCACCGGGCGGCGCGGCACAGGCACAATAGCGCCTGAGCTTCGCCGCCCGGTGGTCCTTTGGTTCTCCCTGGTTTTGCGATGACGACAGGCGGCATCAACGTGCGCCGCCTGCCGCCATCGCCGGAACTGGCCGTCATCGACGTCGACAAGGCGTACGCTGCGCCCCAATGACCCCTTTGCACGACAACGCGATGCGGACACGCCAGCGCCCGGCACCGGCCGGTGCCGCGGTGTCGGCTGCGGACCCTTCGAATCGCCGGCGCGACGACGTTCCTATCGATATCGAGAGGATTGTGCCGATGCGCCGATGGTCATGGATCGCTGTCATGCTTTTGGCGAGCGTTCTGTTTTGCTGGTTGACGTACGCGCTGAGCTGGCAGCGCGGCGTGGCCGATTTGCGCGTCAATGCCGGTGCGCGCGTCGAGCGCTACGCGGGCAGTCTGCGCAGCACCGTCGACCGCTACGAATTCCTGCCGTATCTGCTCTCGCTGCATCCGTACGTGCACGACTTGCTGCTTCATCCGGAAGATCCCGCAGTCGTCCAGCGCGCCAACGACTATCTATTCGACGTGAGTCAGCGCGCCAAGGCGTCGGCGGCCTATGTGATCGACGCCAACGGGCTGGCACTGGCCGCGAGCAACTGGCGCGAGAAGGCCACCTTCGTGGGACAGGAGTATCGCTTCCGTCCGTATTTCATCGACGCGATCAAGGGCGCGCTGGGCCGCTTCTACGGTGTGGGCACAACGTCCGGTGAGCCGGGGTATTTCGTCTCGCAGCCGATCATGGTGGACGGGCAGATTCGCGGCGTGGTGGTCGTCAAGCTCAACCTGGAGTGGTTTCAGCGCGCTGGCGCCGACGCGTCCGAGCCCGTCGTCGTGGCCGACGATCACGGCGTGGTGTTCCTGTCGTCCGAGCCGCGCTGGCAATATCGCTCGCTCAAGCCGCTCACGCCGCAGGTCAAGGCGGCGCTCGACAGCACGCGTCAGTACTACAATCAGCACATTACGCCGCTCGCCTGGACCGAGGACGAACGGCTCGACGCCGACGGCGAGGTCGCCACGGTGCGCGACGGCCGTGGCGCAGGCAAGACGCGGCGGTTTCTCGCCGTGCAGCGCAAGCTCGGTGAGCCGGACTGGACGCTGATGTATTTCGCGCCACTCGATCAAGTGATCGCCAACGCACGGATTGCGGCGGTGGCGGCGGCGTGTCTTGCGGCGTTTACGTGCCTGCTGGGCGTGGCGTGGAATCAGCGGCGTCAGCGCGTGCGCGACATGTTGAAGAGCCGCGAACTGTTGCAGGCGGCCTATGCCGAGCTGGGCGAGCGGGTGGCCGAGCGCACGGCCGACCTGCAATCGGCCAACCAGCGATTGCAGACGGAAGTACAGGAGCGCTCGCGCACCGAGCACGAACTGCGCGAGGCGCAGAGCGAACTCGTGCAGGCGTCGAAACTTGTGGCGCTGGGGCAAATGGCCGCGGGCATCACGCACGAGCTCAATCAGCCGCTCTCGGCGCTGCGCAGCTTCTCCGACAACACGCGCGTGCTGCTCGAGCGTGCCGAATATGGCGCGGCGCAGGAGAACCTTGAAGCCATCGCGTCGCTCACCGACCGCATGGGCAAGATCACCGGGCAACTGCGGCTCTTCGCGGGCCGGGCGCGCCGTGGCGACACCCAGACGTCGGTGCACCGCGCGCTGGAAAACACATTGATGCTGCTGCGCGTGCGCCTTGCCGGCGTCTCGCTGACGACGACGTTTGCCGATGGTCTGGACGACGTGCAGGTGGCCTGCGAAGGCTTGCGCCTGGAACAAGTGTTGATCAATCTGGTGGGTAACGCGATCGACGCGGTGGGCAGTGTCAGCAGTCCGAATGCGCCGCCGTCGATCTGGATCGATGTGGAGGCCGACGACGCGTGGGTGCGCATCTATGTGCGCGATAACGGGCCGGGCATTTCGCCGGCGCATATGCCGCGGCTGTTCGAGCCATTTTTCAGTACCAAGGAGGGCGGTCAGGGCATGGGGCTCGGACTGGCCATCTCGTCGTCCATCGCCCAGGAGAACGGGGGGCAGTTGGTTGCGCGCAACGTTCCTGGCGGTGGTGCAGAATTTCTCGTGACGCTGCGCCGTGTGCAACGCACAGGCGCGACAATCGCATGATGTACAAGAACCTCCAGATCCTTTTCGTCGAAGACGACGAACTTGTGCGGCGTGCCACGCTGCAAAGCCTGCAACTCGCCGGACTCGACGCCTTCGGGCTCGCCTCGGCCGAGGCCGCGCGCGAGCGCATCACGCCGGACTTCGCCGGTATCGTCGTGTCCGACATTCGCCTGATCGGTATGAGCGGGCTGGAACTGCTCGCGCATCTGCGTCAGCATGCGCCGGAGGTACCGGTGATTCTCGTGACCGGTCACGGCGATATTTCGATGGCCGTTCAGGCGATCCGCGATGGCGCCTACGATTTCATCGAAAAGCCCTTTGCGCCGGATCGGCTGATCGAATCGGCCAAGCGCGCGCTTGAGACGCGCAAGCTCATGCTTGAGAACCAGGCGCTGCGGCGAGAGCTGGCGGAGCAAGGCGGGCGCGCTTCGCGCATCATCGGACGCAGTCCGTCGATGGAGACGCTGCGCACGCTCATCGCCAACGTGGCGATGACCGACGCGCCGGTGCTGATCAACGGCGACACGGGGACGGGGAAAGAGTTGGTGGCGCGCAGCCTGCATGAGCTGTCGCGCCGCCGCGATGCGCCGTTCGTTGCGCTGAACTGCGGTGCGCTGCCCGAGTCGATCTTCGAGAGCGAGATGTTCGGCCACGAGGTCGGCGCGTTTACCGGCGCGGCCAAACGTCGTATCGGGAAGCTCGAGCATGCGTCGGGCGGCACGCTGTTTCTCGACGAGATCGAGAGCATGCCTGCGGCGTTGCAGGTGAAACTGCTGCGCGTGTTGCAGGACGGCGTGCTGGAGCGGCTTGGCTCGAATCAGTCGATTCGCGTCGACTGTCGTGTGGTCGCGGCAGCCAAGGGCGACATGGAGGCGCTCGTTCGCGAGGGCGCGTTCCGCCGCGATCTGTTTTATCGCCTGAACGTGGTGACGCTGGCGTTGCCGCCGTTACGCGAGCGTCGCGAGGACATCCTGCCGCTGTTCGAGCACTTCATGCTGGATGCCGCAGTGCGCTATGGGCGCCCCGCGCCTGTGGTTTCCGAGCGCATGCGTCAGGAGTTGATGCAAGCGGACTGGCCGGGCAACGTGCGCGAGCTTCGAAATGCGGCGGATCGTCTGGTGCTCGGCGTAGCGAGCGCGCCCGAGGGCGATTCGCTCGCACCGCTGCCGCTCAAGGAGCAGGTGGACCGATTTGAGCGCGCCGTGCTGCAAGAGGCGCTGGAACACAGCAAAGGCAACGTGGCGGCGACGGCCGAGGCGCTGCATGTGCCCAAGGCGACGCTCTACGAAAAGCTCAAGCGTTATGGCCTGCAAACCCGAGGTCAGGGCGACGGAGGTGACGGCGGGCGTTGAGGGCGGTTGAGGGCGCTTGAGGGGGATCCTGAAGGGGCACGCTGAGGGGCGCTGGCGGGCGTTGACGTTCGGTGCCAATGGCGGGGTGCAATCAAAAGCGCCCCGAAGGGCGCTTTTGATGTGACGACGCGTCAATGTATCGGGGCGCGGCGCAACGCGACGCCATGATGCGTTCGGGTCAGGCTTGTTTGGCCAGTGCTTTCTCGATGAGCTTGTCGAGTTCGGCGTATTCGGGCTCACCCACGTATTGCTTGAGCACCTTGCCGTTGCGATCCACGACGAAGGTTGTCGGCGTGAGTTGCACGTTGCCGTACTGCTTGGCCACGCTGCCGTCCGAATCCATCGCTACCTTGAACGGCAGTTGACGCGACTGCGCATAGTTCACCACATACATCGGCGGGTCGTAGCTCATGGCGACGGCCACGAATTCCAGCCCCTGGCCTTTGTACTTCTCGTACGTGCGCACCATCGTCGGCATTTCCTTCATGCACGTGGTGCAGCTCGTCGCCCAGAAGTTGACGAGATAGACCTTGCCCTTGAGTTGATCCGTGTCGAGTTTCTGGCCCGACAGCAAGGTGAACGTCGCCTCGGGCGCACGCTTCTGTCCGGCGAACGTGAAATACGCGGCGACTGCCACCGCAGCAATGATCGCAACGGCAAGGATCTTGCCCAAGGGAGACTTGCGGGAGGTCGTAGCGCTCATGACACAGCCGTTTGGGGAGAGTTGTTCAAGGATTTGACGTCGATTCTACTCTGAATCCCGGTGCGTCGCGGCGCTGCTCCCGGCGTGCAAACGGGCGCGTCCCCGCGCGATGGCATCGTCGAGATACGCGCCGTAGAAGTCAGGCAGGCCGGCACCGATCAACGGGTCGGCGACCGGGTGCCCGCGCGTATCGAGGAACAAAACCGTCGGCGATACTTTGACGCCGTGGGCGCGCGCCCAGGCGACGCCCGTCGTCGTCGAGCCATCGAATTCGCGCACGGGCGCGGCGCTATCCATGCCGATCTCGCGCACTTCGTATTTGCCACTACGCACGAGGGGTGCGAGTTCGCGCTGACGGATCGGGGCGCAATAGACGCAGTCGCGCAGCGACACCAATACGATCAACGGCGCGTCGAGCGAAGCGGCGCGGCGTGCATGGGCGGCGAAATCCGTCGCCAGCGGCACGGTAGCCTGCAGTTGCGCCGGGGTCTTGCCGTCGATGCGCGCCGCCGCGCTGTCGCCTTCAAGCGGGGATCCTTCACGCGGGGATATGACCCCGGTGGCCTGCCCCGAGGCGAGACGGGATGCCTCAGGCCGGGTGGGGTCGCCGGCCGCTGCGGCTGCCGCTGGGGCAATGGCGCAGAGCGTTGCGAGCACGGCCAGCACCGTCACCGCGCGGCCGGCGATTCGCGGGCGTGCAGGTGCGTGTCGTACGGGCGACGCTGAACGCTCAGCGACGCCGGCGAACGACGGGTGGGATGGATAATCCATGGCGCGTTTCATGTCGCCGATCATACCGGGATCCGCGACGAAGCGTTTAGTGTCAGCGATACCTGTCGGATAATGGTGCCTCCTGTGCTCAAACGTCATCTCCCGTCTATGAATCGCATGGTCCGTGTCTGCGTCATGTTCGCTGCGACGATGGTGCTCGCCGCCTGTTCCCCTCGCTACGATTGGCGCGAGGTGCACGACGTGGAGGGCGCCTATGCCGCGACGTATCCCGCCAAGCCGACGCAGGACGCGCGCGAGGTGAAGTTCGCCTCTGGTGCGTTGCCGATGCGCATGCAGGCCGCGCGGGTCGACGCCGCACTCTTCGCCGTTGGGGTGGTGACGCTGCCCAACGACGACGCCACGCTGCGTCAGACGGTCCTCACCGAGTTGCAGCATGGGTTGCTTGCCAACGTGAACGAGGCGGCCGCCGCACCGGTGCAAGTGATGGTGCGTCAGGCCGGCGACGCGCCCGCGATTCCCGGCCTGGCCGTATCCGCGCAAGGCATGGCCAGCGACAAGACCGAGCGCTACGTCGCGGCCCGTTTCGTTGGACGCGGCAATCGCGTCTATCAGGTGGTCGTCCTGGCGACGAAAGCCCCCGCGAAAGAGCAGGTCGATCAGTTTCTCGATTCCTTCACGCTGGAGTGATGCCGTCATGACGGCGGGGCTTCGCGATATTGCACGGCTTCCGCAACGTGATGGGCTTCGATCGCCGCGCAGTCTTCGAGGTCGGCGACGGTGCGCGCCACGCGCAATACGCGGTGATAGGTGCGAGCCGACCAATGGTGCTGCGTCAGCGCGCGGTGCAGGACATCCTGGGCACTCGTGCGCAGCACGCATTGCACCTCCAGCGCACGGCTCGACAATTCGCAATTCAACTGCCCCTGACGCGAGAGTTGGCGCGCCCGCGCCTGCCCGACACGCAATGCCACGACCTCGCTGGGCTCGCCGCTCGCCGGGGCGGCAAACGTTTCAGCGCTCAGCGCGGGGACTTCGACGTGCAGATCGATGCGCTCGAGCAGCGGACCCGAGAGACGATTGCGATATCGCGCCACGGCCTCGCTCGTGCAACGGCAACGACGCGACGGATGCCCCAGGTCACCGCACGGACACGGGTTCATTGCGGCCACGAGCTGGAAGGCCGCCGGGAACGTTGCCTGCCCGCCCGCGCGTGAGATCGTGACTTGGCCCAGTTCCAGTGGCTCGCGCAGCACTTCGAGCACGCGACGTTGAAATTCGGGCAGCTCGTCGAGAAACAGCACGCCCCGATGGGCGAGGCTGATTTCGCCGGGACGCGGCGTGCGGCCCCCGCCCACAAGCGCAGCCGCCGATGCCGTGTGATGGGGCGCCCGAAACGGCCGCCGTCCCCAGTGGCGCATGTCGAAGCCCTGCGCACCGAGGCTGGCGAGGGTGGCGGCCTCCACCGCCTGTGCCTTGCTCAGCGCGGGGAGCAGCCCTGCGAGCCGTGTCGCCAGCATCGATTTGCCCGTGCCCGGCGGTCCGTAGAGCAGGAGGTGATGTCCGCCCGCTGCCGCCACTTCCAGCGCGCGCTTGGCAGGTCCCTGTCCCTTGATGTCGCGCATGTCGGGGCGCTCGCCTGCGTGCACGGCGTTGCCGTCGGACGCGGCCATGTCCGCGAGCGCGCGCGGGACGACGGCGCGCGCAAGGGGTGTCGCCTCGTCGGACTCGGCCAGATGGGCGCAGACGTCAAGCAATGTGCGCGCGCCATAGACCGTGGCACCTTCGACCAGCGCGGCTTCCTGTGCGCTGTCCGTGGGCAGCACCAGCGCGCGCGCCGACGGCTCGGCCAGCATGGCGCTGGCCATCGCCAACGCGCCGCGAACCGGCCGCAATTCGCCCGTGAGCGACAACTCGCCCGCGAACTCGTGCGAGCGCAATCCGGCCTCGGGCAACTGACCGCTCGCCGCGAGGATGCCGAGCGCGATCGGTAGATCGAAGCAGCCAGACGCTTTCGGCAGATCGGCCGGCGCCAGATTGACGGTAATGCGCCGTGCAGGGAATTCGAACCGGCTGTTCTGCAGGGCCGAGCGCACACGCTCACGGCTTTCCTTGACCTCGGTGTCGGGCAGGCCGACCAGCGACAGGCCCGGCAGCCCGTTCGCCAGATGCACCTCCACGGTGACCGCGCGTGCCGCCATCCCCGTGATCGCACGGCTGCTGACGACTGCCAATGACATATCTCCCCCTTTCGAGCATCGCGACGCATCGCATCGATGTCGATGTTCGCCGCCCGACGCCGCATCGTGCAATGCCGGATCGGCGGAAATATGGGAAGGGGACGGGTTTTCGGAACGACGGCGGCGACGCGCCGGCATTGTCTGCGCGGATTTAGGAGTATTCCGATAGCGGGGCGAGAATCCGGAGGTATCGCCGGACGAATCGGCGGCATGCGCCATCGCGCGGGTTTCGCGGGCACGCATGGCACGCAGCCCACGGAAATCAGCGGGGGCGCCGCAGCGCCCCCGTGAAGTGTCAGTCTTGCGCCTCGCTGCGCAGGCCTTCCAGCTCAGCCACGCGCTTCTCCAGCGCTTCGAGCTTCTCGCGCGTGCGTGCCAGCACCTGAGCCTGCACGTCGAATTCCTCGCGGGTCACCAGATCGAGCCGGTTGAAGCCCTGATTGAGCAGGCTTTTGACATTGCGCTCGATATCCTTGGCGGGCGATTGCTTGAGCATCTCGCTCACCTTGGCTTGCATGTCGTGCAGGATCTCGTTCGGTTTCATCAGCCTTCCTCGCTTCGGTGCTTCGCACCAACATGGTGCTTGCACCGTCAGTGTGCTTCGGCGTGCCGGTCCGACCGGTGCAAGGTGGTGCATCGGGTACGCACGCCAACGTTGGCGCAACTCTAACACCCTTTGCGGTGCCCAGCCAACACCGGAACCCGTCGAACCTTTGCCCCGCAAGGATCGGGCCTCGTTCGACGGGCTGCGTGGTGCCGTGCGGCATCGTTGGCACGGCACGCTACCGCCCGCAATTTTGCCCATTTTTTATCTCGATATCCGTATCTTGCGCGTCGCCACGCGTTTAGATGCAGGCGCTGGCACGGGAGTTGCTCTACTCGTAGAGAAAACTGCCGCACGCTGCATCAAGACGTTAGATTTCAACTTAGGGGAAAGTGATGAAAAAAGTGTCAACTGCGATGGCTGGCGCTGTGTTCTTCGGGGCGATGGCGATGTCTACCGGCGCTTTTGCGCAGGCGAGCGCCGACAGCACTGCACCGGCCGGTGCAGCGACTGCTGCGGCAGAACCGCTGACGGTAACTGCCAACATTGGTTTGTTCTCGGATTACCGCTTCCGTGGCATTTCGCAAACGGCCAAGCGTCCGGCGGTGCAGGGCGGCTTCGACATCTCGCACGAATCCGGTCTGTATGCCGGCGTGTGGGCGTCGAACATCAGTTGGATTTCGGATGGGAATTCGGCGGTGAGCGCGCCCATCGAGATGGATTTCTACGGCGGTTGGAAGAAGGAAATCATGCCCGACTGGACCGTCGATGTCGGCGGTCTGCAGTACTACTACCCGGGCACGTATCCGTCGGGGGCGTTTTTCGCACGTCCGCATACGTTCGAGCTGTACGCTGCCCTCAGCTGGAAAACGGTAACGCTGAAGTACTCGCACTCGTTGACCCGACTGTTCGGTCTCGTGAGCCCGGACGGTCAGGACACGTCGAACAGTGGCTATCTCGACCTCACGGCGACCTATGACATCGGCTTCTGGGGCCTCTCGGCCGTTGGTCATGTGGGGCATCAGTGGGTGCACAACTTCAGCGCCGCTGGCTATACCGACTGGAAGCTCGGCCTGTCGAAAGACCTCGGCAAGAACTTCACGGTGTCGGTCGCCTACGTCGATACCAATGCCGACGAGAAGTACTACACCGCCGCGAATTCCGGCAAAGTACTTTCCAAGGCAACGGTCGTCGTAGGGTTGTCGAAGACATTCTAAGGAGCGACACATCATGAAGCTGATTACCGCAATTGTGAAACCCTTCAAGCTCGATGAGGTGCGCGAAGCGCTCTCGAACATCGGCGTGGCGGGGATTACGGTGACCGAAGTCAAGGGTTTTGGCCGCCAGAAGGGCCATACCGAGCTGTACCGGGGGGCGGAATATGTCGTCGATTTTCTGCCGAAGGTGAAGATCGAGGCGGTCATCGGCGATGCCCTGCTCGACCAGGCGATCGACGCCATCGAACAGGCCGCCCGTACCGGCAAGATCGGTGACGGCAAGATTTTCGTGTCAAACGTCGAGCACGTGGTCCGAATCCGTACGGGAGAGACCGGCGAAGACGCGCTGTAAAGGTCCTACATAAGAGACAACAATCATGAAAAAACTGCTTGCCAAACTCTTGCTCGCCGCCGCCTTTGCGGGCGTCGCGGGTACTCTGGGCCTCGGCTCGACCGCCGCGCTCGCGCAGGACGCTTCGGCACCTGCCGCCGCTTCGGAAACCGCTTCACCCGCAGCGTCTGCCGCCATGTCGGCAACGCCGGCTGCGGCGCCTGCACCGGCTGCTGTGGCTGCTGAGGCTGCTGCACCGGCACCGGCTGCGGCAGCAGCGACGCCCGTACCGCCGAACAAGGGCGACACGGCCTGGCTGCTGACCTGCACCGCACTTGTGATTCTCATGACGCTGCCTGGCCTGGGTCTGTTCTACGGCGGTCTCGTGCGCTCGAAGAACATGCTCTCGGTGCTGATGCAATGCTTCATCATCTTCTCGCTGGTGGTCGTGCTCTGGTCGATTTACGGCTACAGCATTGCGTTCACCCAGGGGGGCGCGTTCTTTGGTGGTTTTGATCGCCTCTTCCTGAAAGGCATGACGCCGGACTCGATTGCGGCGACCTTCAGCAAAGGCGTGAATGTGCCGGAATACGCGTACATGGCGTTCCAGGCTGCGTTTGCCGCCATTACCTGTGCGCTGATCGTCGGTGCCTTCGCCGAACGTGCCAAGTTCTCGGCCGTGCTGCTCTTCACCGTGATCTGGTTCACGTTCTCGTATCTGCCGATGGCCCACATGGTCTGGTTCTGGGCCGGTCCGGATGCCTACACCGACGCGGCTGCCGCTGACGCCGCCACGGCACATGCCGGTTGGCTGTTCCAGAAGGGTGCGCTCGACTATGCGGGCGGTACGGTGGTTCACATCAACGCGGCCATTGCCGGCCTGGTCGGCTCGTACATGGTGGGCAAGCGCGTTGGCTTCGGCAAAGAGGCGTTCAAGCCGCATTCGCTCACGATGACGATGATCGGTGCCTCGCTGCTCTGGTTCGGCTGGTTCGGCTTCAACGCTGGCTCGGGTCTGGAAGCCAACGGCGGTGCTGCGCTCGCCTTTGTGAACACGCTGCTGGCGACCGCCGCTGCCACGCTGTCGTGGACGGCCGGTGAGTGGATCGGTAAGGGCAAGCCGTCGATGCTCGGTGGCGCATCGGGTGCCGTCGCCGGCCTCGTGGCCGTTACGCCGGCCGCTGGTTTCGTCGGCCCGATGGGTTCGATCGTGCTCGGTCTGCTCGCCGGGGTGATCTGCCTGTGGGGTGTGAACGGCCTGAAGCGCCTGCTCAAGGCCGACGACGCGCTCGACGTGTTCGGCGTGCACGGGGTGGGTGGCATGCTCGGCGCGATTCTGACGGGCGTGTTCGCTGCGCCGTCGCTCGGCGGTACGGGGATCTACGACTACGTCGCCAACAAGGTCGCACCGGATTACTCGATTGCCGGTCAGGTCTGGATCCAGTTCCAGTGCGTGATTACCACGCTCGTCTGGTCGGGCGTGGTTGCCTTCGTCGCCTTCAAGATCGCCGACATCGTGTTGGGTCTGCGTGTGCCGGAAGACGAAGAACGCGAGGGTCTGGACATCACCTCGCACGGGGAATCGGCGTACCACAACTGATGACAGCAGGTTCGGCGGTTCGGCGGATCGTCGGATCGTCGGATCGTCGAATTAGCCGACCGTATGACTGCATTCGTTTCATCGCACCGTTTGGCCTCGGCCCCGGTCGGGTCTGACGCAAATAGCAGCGCGACGATTCGGTAACGATTCGTCGTCGGCGAGAGAAGAATTGCTGATGGCCGGACGGACAGCCGGCCCCCGGCATTGTGCGGGCACCCCAGGGGTGCCCGTTTTTTTTACTTGCGATGGCCGGCTTCGCCCCCATCTACCGACATCGCGGCATTGCACCGCGCCTCACCGATTTGGCCGGTCCGATTCCGTGCTCCCGATGTTGCCCGCGTGACGCCCGCGTGACGCCCGCCTGACGCCGCTGACGCCCCTGACGCCAGGCGCATGACGTATCGTCGACGCAGGCGGCACTGCACTGCGCGGTGCCCCTTCCCGGCGCATGGCGAATGGCGGGGGCGCGGGACGGATGCTCTACAATCGAAATTCCCTCTGGATATGAGCGAAGTATGGTTCCGCACCTCGTCACGGCCCTGAAAGGCCCCTTGCTCGACCTGGAAAAGAAGATTCTCGATGCGACGCCCGCTATCGAGCGCTGGTTTCGGCTCGAGTGGCAGGAGCATACGCCGCCGTTCTATTGTTCGGTCGACCTGCGAAATGCCGGCTTCAAGCTTGCCCCTGTCGACACCAACCTCTTCCCCGGCGGCTTCAACAATCTGGCGCCCGAAGTGCTGCCGCTCGCCGTGCAGGCGGCCATGGCCGCCATCGAAAAGATCTGCCCCGACGCCAAGAACCTGTTGCTCATTCCCGAACGGCACACGCGGAACTCGTTTTACTTGCAGAACATCGCCCGCCTGTCGACGATCATGCGCCACGCCGGGCTGAATGTGCGCCTGGGCAGCCTGTCGGACGACATCACCGAGCCGACCACCATCGAGCTGCCCGACGGTCAGCACGTGGTGATCGAGCCGCTCGAGCGTTCGCCGCGCCGGCTGGGACTCAAGAACTTCGATCCGTGCTCGATTCTGCTCAATAACGATTTGTCCGCCGGAATTCCCCCGGTTCTCGAAGGGCTGCACGAACAGTATCTTTTGCCGCCGCTGCACGCGGGATGGGCGGTTCGCCGCAAGAGTCAGCACTTCGCGGCGTATGACGACATCGTCAAGAAGTTCGCCAAGATGATCGACGTCGACCCGTGGATGCTCAATCCGTACTTCGCGAAGTGCGAGGGCATCGATTTCGATGAGCGCGTCGGCGAAGAGAAGCTTGCCGACACCGTCGACGCGGTGCTCAAGAAGATCAACAAGAAGTATCGCGAGTACGGCATCGGCGAGAAGCCCTTCGTCGTGATCAAGGCCGATGCCGGTACCTACGGGATGGGCGTGATGATGGTGCACGACGCTGCCGAGATCAAAAACCTGAACCGGCGCGAGCGCACCAAGATGAGCGTGGTCAAGGAAGGTCTCGAAGTGCACGACGTGATCGTGCAGGAAGGGGTCTATACCTTCGAGCGCATCAACGAAGCCGTGGCCGAACCGGTCGTCTACATGATCGATCGCTACGTGGTCGGCGGCTTCTACCGGGTGCATACCGGCCGCGGCACCGACGAGAACCTCAACGCTCCCGGCATGCACTTCGTGCCGCTCGCGTTCGAGCACACGGCGCTGCCCGACGTCCACGCAAAGCCGGGCGCGGCACCGCCCAACCGGTTCTATATGTACGGCGTGGTCGCGCGTCTGGCGCTGCTTGCGGCGTCGGTCGAACTCGAGCGCACCGACCCGGATCAGGAAACGTACTGATGCCACGGGGTCGAAGGTGGCGGGGCGGCGCTAGCCGTTCACGCACTTTCGGCCTCGTGACAACTTTGAGAAGTTTCCGAATTTGATGTGAGGTCGCGCAACATGCGCGGACGCCTCGGTCGTGTCACGTTCCCAGTAGCGAAAAGAAAAAGACGCCCGGCTGGCCCCCCGACTAGCCGGGCGTCACATTTACCGGTCGCCTCATGCAACGACCGGAAATCGGGGCTTCCCTGGGCGGGCCCCCCCGCAAACTGGTTGACTGCGTTCTCCCCTCGACTTTCGGATCGGGGTACTGTGCCCATCCGTCGTTCGGTTCGCGTCAGCAATGAAGCGATGATGCGGCCGTTTGACGCACGCAACATCCCCCGAATGGGGGAGGTTCGTCAGTGCTCATGCGGAATAGGAAATTTCCTCGGAATTGTTTTGACAGGGAGACCCATCGGAATGCAGGGGGATTTGCGTACGTGCCTTCGTCAAATCCATCAATTGCCGGTGCCGACGCTCGGTTATCTGCCGCTATGGCTGGAGACCCTGCGGATACGGCTGGCGGCAGACGGCGTGGTGGCGCTCTGGCGTCACGCGTCCGACGATCCGGTCGCCGCATCGGAGGCCACCCGCTGGTACGCACCCCAGGCACCGCTGTCGGCCTGCGAGCGGCTCGCCGCCAGCGACTGGGCCATGCCGCCGGTCGCGGAGCTGCAGCGCTCGCTTGCGCACGGTGCGCTGCTATGCGGCCATGCGCGGCGCTCGCGCGATGGTGCGGGGGCTTCGCCGCCAACATTGCGTCGTCCCGCGGAACTGGATCGATGCCTTCCCGACGGCGATTTGCTCGACGTCTGCCTGCTGCCCGCGCCCAGGCAGACCGGCGAGGTGGCTGCGTGGGACGCGCGCGCCGTCGCGCCCATCGGTGCTTTGCGATTGCTGGTGTCGCGCAGCAAATTGCGTCCACGCTTCAATGCGCGTGAAGTCCTGGCGTTCGAGATGGCTGCCGCAGAATTTGCCACTGCGCCGGAACGGCCGAGTTTTCCGCCGTTCACGGCGATGTCCCCGCCTGCGTCGAACCTTCGGGCGCAGACGGCAGGCGCCATCGGTGACGATGTGGCGGGCACGCTCGTCTGGCATCGGCGGCAGCCGGAGTGGGCCGACCCGGCGGCGCTGGCCCTCATGCGCCGGGTCTGGCAGCTCATGCCGGGGGGGACGTGGCCCGAGGCGTGTGTCGTCGTGCAGGCGTGCCAGTCGCTTGCCGACGAACTGACGCTCCATTCGTCGGACCCCACCGCGCCGGGCGCGCAAGTCTGCAAGGCGGTGGCGGTACCCGGCGGCACGCTGCATCTGCACGCAACGCATTTGTGCGGGATGGGCGGCCGAGCGACCGAACGGGTGCGCATTGCCTTGCACCTCACCGTCCCGCCGGCCGTCCGCCTCCTGCTGCGGCTTTGGGACACGGCGCTCACGCCGGTGCAGCGCGAGATTGCGATGCGTCTGCTGGCTGGCCAGTCGCGTTCCCAGACGCGTGAGGCCTGTGCGATCGGCGTGCAGACGCTCAAGACCCATTTGTCGCTCATGCGCGCACGCCTGGACCCGGTGCGCGACGCGTCGCTCCTGCTCGGACTGGGCGGGCCGGCGGCGGGGGCAACCGTTGACCGGGCATCGCATTCGCGTGGACGAGGCGTGTCGGAGAGCGGGGCGGCGCGCAGCGGCGCGCAGCGGCAAGCGGGCGGCAAACGGGCGGCTCGGCTAGAATAGACGCCTGTCGCCGCAGGCTGCGGTGTGTGCATTCGAACCCTCAAGACTTCCGCCGATCGATGCAGATTCTCTTTATTGCCGACCCGCTCGGCCAGTTCAAAATCTACAAGGACACTACATTCTCGATGATGCGCGAAGCCGCGCGTCGCGGGCATCGCATTTTTGCATGCGAGCCGCACGAGATGGCATGGCAAGGCGCGGCGGTCGATGCTCGCGTGACGGAAATCCGCCTGACCGGCGATGCGAACGTTTGGTACGAAGTCGTCGAAACGCGTGTGGCGGCGCTCACCGAGTTCGATGCGGTGCTCATGCGCAAGGACCCACCGTTCGACATGGAGTACATCAACGCCACGTGGTTGCTGGAGATCGCCGAGCGTGCCGGGGCCCGGGTGTTCAACAAGCCGAGTGCGATTCGAGACCACTCGGAGAAGCTCGCAATCGCCGAGTTCCCTCAGTTTGTGACGCCGACGCTGGTCACGCGCGACGCTGCACGACTGCGCGCGTTTCACGATGAACATGGCGACGTGATCTACAAGCCGCTCGACGGCATGGGCGGCACGGGCGTTTTCCGCATCGGGCCGGACGGTCGCAACCTCGGGTCGGTGATCGAAATGCTCGGCGAAGACGGGGCCAGCTCGGTGATGGCGCAGCGCTTCATTCCGGAAATCGTGTCGGGCGACAAGCGAGTGCTTGTGATTGGCGGCAAGGTCGTGCCCCATTCGCTCGCACGCATTCCGCAGGGCAACGAGGTGCGTGGCAACCTCGCGGCGGGCGGCCTGGGCGAGGCGCGGGACCTGTCGGCGCGTGATCGCCAGATTGCCGAGACGCTGGCACCGATTCTCTGGGCGCGCGGCCTGCTGCTCGTGGGCCTCGACATCATCGGCGATTGCCTCACGGAAGTGAACGTCACGAGTCCGACGTGCTTCCAGGAAATCACGGCTCAGACCGGATTCGACGTGCCGAAGATGTTCATCGACGCGCTGGAACTGGCGGTGCAGGGCGAGACGGGAGCGGCTTGAGGCGAAACGCCTCGGACGGTCTCTAAGGTGATGAAAATTCGGGATTTTTGCCCGCCTGCTAAAATGAGAATCCCAAAATCGACAGGTTCGCGTTCGTCGTTGTGTTTGTATTTCGAACACGCGCGGCGCTCGGCGTGCCTAGCACCATGGCTGGAATTCTGATTATTGCCCACGCACCGCTCGCTTCGGCACTTCGCGAGTGTGTTTCGCACATTTACGGCGGTTGCCCGGCGCGCATCGGCGCGATCGACGTCGCGCCGGACCAGGACACGGCGGCGCTCGTCCACACGGCCCGCGAACGCCTTGAGCCGCTGCGTGAAGAGAATGGCATGCTGGTCCTCACCGATCTGTTCGGTGCCACGCCGTCGAATATCGCGGCCCAGCTTGTCGGGCCGAAAGTGCGCGTGGTCGCCGGGGTGAATCTTTCGATGCTCATCAAGGCCGTGTGCTACCGCTCCGTGCCGCTCGACACGCTCGTGGAGAAGGTGCTTTCCGGCGGATCTAAAGGTATTCTGGAAGTCGGCGCGGGTGCGCCGACCACACCAACTACGTCACACTGAAACATGCTTCGACAAGAAACGACGATCGTAAATAAATTGGGCTTGCACGCCCGGGCCTCTGCAAAGCTGACGCAACTGGCCGCAAAATTTCAGAGTGAGGTCTGGCTGACGCGGAACGCTCGACGCATCAACGCGAAGAGCATCATGGGTGTCATGATGCTGGCCGCCGGCATTGGTGCGACAGTCGAAGTGGAGACCGAAGGCGCGGACGAGCAACAAGCCATGGATGAGATCCTGGCGCTCATCGCGAACAAGTTCGGCGAAGGGGAGTAGCGGGAGTAGCGCGAATAGCGGGAGTAGCGGGAATAACGCGTCGCTGCGTGAGTGGCAGCGGCTCGCAGGCGCGTCGCGGGCGTCGAGCGCGCATTCGCCCAACCGCCGTTCACTCGCTCGAACGCTACGCTACGTTGAACGCGACCTCGATCGCGACCCCGAACGCAGCGAAGCAACATAGATTACGGTCGAATCATTCGCCTCTGAACTGGGGAGACTCGCTTGTCTTTCACCCTGCACGGCATTCCCGTTTCCCGCGGCATCGCGATCGGACGCGCCTATCTGCTCGCGCCCGCCACGCTCGATGTTCCGCATTACCTGCTCGACCCGTCTCAGGTCGATGACGAAATCGCGCGCTTTCACGGCGCTCAGGCGACCGTCCAACACGAACTCGATACCCTCAAGGCCGAGCTGCCCGACGATGCGCCGGGCGAGATGGGCGCGTTTCTGGACGTTCATTCGCTGATTCTCAACGACACGTTGCTGGCCGACGCAGTCATCAAGCTGATTCGCAAGCGCCGCTACAACGCGGAATGGGCTCTGACCACGCAGCTAGAGGTGCTTGTCGCCCGCTTCGACGACATCGACGACGAGTATCTGCGTGAGCGTCGCGCGGACATCGAGCAGGTGACCGAGCGCGTGCTCAAGGCGCTTGCCGGCACGCCCGGCATCCGTCATGTGGTGGCCGAGACACCGCGCGACGACATGATCGTCGTGGCGCGCGACATTGCGCCGGCCGACATGCTGCAATTCAAGACGCAGACGTTCAAGGGCTTTGTCACCGACCTGGGCGGCAAGACGTCGCATACGGCGATCGTGGCCCGCAGTCTGGGCATTCCTGCGGCGGTCGGCGTTGCGCAGGCGAGCCTGCTCATCAAGCAGGACGACGTCATCATCATCGACGGCGATAGCGGCATCGTGATTGTCGATCCCGCGCCGATCGTGCTCGAAGAGTACAGTTACCGCCAAAGCGAGCGCGCGTTGGAAGAACGCCGCTTGCAACGTCTCAAGCACTCCCCTGCGGTGACTATCGACGGTACCCCGATCGCCTTGCTGGCCAACATCGAGTTGCCGGAGGATGCCGTAACGGCGGTGGCCGCTGGCGCGGTGGGCGTTGGGCTGTTCCGCACGGAATTTCTCTTCATGAACGAGAAGGAGGCGCCGGAGGAGGAAGCGCAGTTCGAGGCCTACAAACGTGCCGTCGAGGCGATGCACGGTCTGCCGCTCACGATCCGGACCATCGACGTTGGCGCCGACAAGCCGCTCGACAGCCACGAGACGTACGAGACTGCGCCGAACCCGGCACTGGGGCTTCGGGCTATCCGCTGGAGCCTGTCGGAGCCGCGCATGTTTCTCACGCAGTTGCGGGCGATTCTGCGCGCGTCGGCGTTCGGCAAGGTCCAGATTCTGTTCCCGATGCTCGCACACGCGCAGGAAATCGATCAGACGCTCGAACTGGTGCGCGAAGCGAAGTCGCAGCTCGATGCGGCGGGCCTGCTGTACGACCCGGGGGTGAAGCTCGGGGCGATGATTGAAGTGCCGGCCGCTGCGCTCACGGTGTCGATGTTCCTGAAGCGGCTCGACTTCCTGTCGATCGGCACGAACGATCTGATTCAGTACACCCTCGCGATCGATCGCGCGGACAACGCCGTCGCCCATCTTTACGACCCGCTGCATCCGGCCGTGCTGCGACTGATCGCCATGACGATCCGCGAGGCGCATGCGTTCGGCGTGCCCGTGGCGGTTTGCGGGGAGATGGCCGGCGACCCGACGGCGACGCGTCTGCTGCTCGGCATGGGCCTGCGAGAGTTTTCGATGCATCCGAGCCAACTACTGCAGGTCAAGCAGGAGATCCTTCGCGCGCATCTACCGGACCTGGAGCGACCGGTTCAGGAATTGCTCGCGGCAACGGAACCCGAAGAGATGCAGGCGGCGCTGGCGCGTCTGTCCGCAGCCTGACGGACAGGCGCGCCTCTCACGCGTGCGGCAACGAGAAAAAGCGGGCCTCCGGTGACGGAGCGCCCGCTTTTTTTCATCGAGGCACAGGCTGATTCGGACGCCGCCGCTCTGTGGCTGGCGTTTTCCCATGTATTCAGTGTCGCTGCCCGCAGACTTTACACTCCGGATTGCGGGCGCAGTGCATGGTGTGCCAGCTCATCTTGCGTCCGTCGAGCATCTGTAGGCGGCCGACAAGCGGTGTTCCCACCCCCGTGATGAGCTTGATGGCTTCGGCCGCCTGCATGCTGCCGATAATGCCCACGAGCGGGGCGAGCACCCCCATCGTGGCGCAGGCCTGCTCGGGGAAGGGTTCGTCGGCCGGGAAGATGCACTCATAGCAGGGCGATGCATCATCGCGCACGTCGAATACGCTGATCTGCCCGTCGAAGCGCAGCGCTGCGCCGGACACGAGCGGCACGCCTGCCGTCACGCAAGCCCGATTGACGGCGTGACGCGTGGCGAAATTGTCCGAGCCGTCGAGTACCACGGTGGCATGGCGTGCGAGTGCCGCGAGCTGCGCTTCGTCCACACGTTCGTTGACGACGTCGACGACCACCCCCGGATTGATCTGCGCGATGCGATCACGTCCGGAGATCACCTTGGGGCGGCCAACACTCTGGGTGTCGTGCAGGATCTGGCGCTGCAGGTTGGTGAGGTCGACGTCGTCGTCGTCGATCAGCGTGATGCGCCCGACGCCTGAGGCCGCCAGATAAAGCGCGGCGGGTGAGCCGAGACCGCCCGCGCCCACGATCACGGCATGGGCCGCGAGCAGGCGCTCCTGACCTTCGATACCGAGTTCGTCGAGCAGGATATGGCGGGAGTAACGCAGCAACTGGTCGTCGTTCATCGCAAAGCGGAAAAGAATAAAAAAACCGTGCCGGCTTTCGCGGGCACGGTTTGTAGTGTAAAGCCGATGCTTATTTCTTGTCAGACGGCTTGGCAGGCACGACCGTGTCGGTCTTCGGGTCCGTCTTGGCCCCGGCTGCTGCCGGGGCAGCGGCCTTCGAAGCGTCCTTCGGCATGGGGCCTGCGTTGGCCTCCAGGCGCGACTTCGTGCGCTGAACCGGCTCGCCCTTGAGCTGATGGACGGCTTGCTGGAGCATGAAGTCGCCGGGGCTGCCCAGATCCGGCAGGCGCTGGTCGCGTTCCTTCTTGCGCTCTTCCGGTGTCTTCTTGGCGTTCTCTTCCTCGAGGCGACGCAGCTCTTGCAGGCGGCGTGCTTCGCGCGCGTCGATTTCCTTCTGCTCGTCAGGCGTCTGCGTGTTGTGCAGATGATTCGAATAATCGATTTCGCGCGTCACCAGCACGTCGTCCGGATCGCCGTTCGGGTTCTGGTCGACCGGCACGTCCGGCTTGATACCGATGGATTGGATCGAGCGGCCGCTCGGCGTGTAGTAGTACGCCGTGGTCAGACGCAGCGCCGTGTCCGGCGACAGTTGGCGTACCGTCTGTACCGAGCCCTTGCCGAAGGTCGTCTTGCCCATGATCAGCGCACGCTTCGAATCCTGCAGTGCACCGGCCACGATTTCCGAGGCCGACGCCGAGTAGGCGTTCACCAGCACGACCATCGGCACTGTCTTCCAGAAGGCGGCTTCGCCCTTGAGCGGATCTTCCGGGCTCGCCGACAGACGGTAGTTGTCGAACGTTGCCGTGTACTTCTGCTTGGCGTCTTCGATCTGGCCGTTGGTCGTGACGACCGTGGCGCCATCCTTCATGAATGCCGCAGACACGCCGACGGCCGACTGGAGAATGCCGCCGCCGTTGTTGCGCAAGTCGAGCACCAGACCCTTGATCGGTTGATCCTTGGCCAGCTCCTGCAGCTTCTTGGCCAGATCCGGCACCGTACGTTCCTGGAAGCTCGTGATGCGCACATAAGCGATACCCGGCTCGAGCATCTTGCCCTTGATGCTCTGGACGCGAATTTCCGCGCGCACGATGGACACCGGGAACGTACGTTCTTCAGACTTGCGGAAAATGGTCAGCGTGACCTTGCTACCGGGCGCACCACGCATACGCTTGACCGCTTGGTCGAGGGTCATGCCGCGCACGGGTTTGTCGTCGATGCGGGTGATGAGATCGCCGGGCTTCAGGCCGGCCTTGAAGGCGGGACTGTCTTCGATCGGGGAGATCACCTTCACGAGCCCGTCTTCCTGCGAGATCTCGATGCCGAGACCGGCAAAGCGCCCGCGCGTCTGCTCCTGGAGTTCTTTGTACTCGTCCTTGTCGAGGTACGACGAATGCGGATCGAGGCTCGACACCATGCCCTTGATGGCTGCCGTGAGCAGCTTCTTGTCGTCGACGGGCTTCACATACTCGCGCTTGATCTGGCCGAACACTTCAGCCAACAGGCGAAGCTGTTCGAGCGGCAACGGCGTGGTAGCGCTCTGTGCGGATGCCTGCGAGAACGCGAGGGTGGCAGCCGCGCCGGTCGCGAGGCCCAGCACGATCAGGCCGATGTGTTTGAGGGTTTGGCGCATATAGGCGTGAAAATTCCGGATTTTTCGGGGCGCCCGCCAATGGGCGCGCGCACTTTGGCGAAGTATAACCGTTTGCCCGCAGGGCGGGCATTGCCCATTCGACAGGGAGATTTCCAGAGTGGTTCTACGAAAAGTTCCGTCGAACGCGGTGTTGTGATGGGATTTTCCCGGACATCGCCCGAAAAAGCATCGCTCTCGCAGGCAGGACGCGCGTTGGCAGGGGACGGGCCGAGGGCGCGAAGGCGGGCGCGAAGGGCGCCGGAACCGACTTGTGGCGTGCTGGCGCCGCGTTTGCCGCTTGTTACGGCATATTACGGCGTGCGGGCGGTGAGGCGGTGAGGGGCGGTGAGGCGGAGGAGAGGGCGGAGAGGGCGGAACCCGAGTGCACCGTCAGGCAGCGTACTCGGGTTCCGGTCATCGGTTCACGCGGTCCCCGACAATTACTTCGACTTGCCTTGCGCGGCGACGGCGGCCAGCGCGCCGGCGATCTTCTCCTGATCGCCCAGATAGTAATGACGGATCGGCTTGAGGTCGGCGTCCAGTTCATACACGAGCGGCGTACCGTTCGGGATGTTCAGGCCGGCGATTTCGTCGTCCGAGATGCTGTCGAGGTGCTTGATGAGGGCGCGCAGCGAGTTGCCGTGGGCGGCGATGAGGACTTGCTTGCCGGCACGCACGGCCGGGGCAATCGACTCGTTCCACAGCGGCAGCACGCGGGCCACGGTGTCCTTCAGGCATTCCGTGAGCGGGATCTCCTCGCGCTTGAGCTTGGCGTAACGCGGGTCGTTGTACGAACTGCGTTCATCGTCCGCGGCCAGCGGCGGCGGCGGCGTGTCGTAGCTGCGGCGCCAGACGTGCACCTGCTCGTCGCCGTACTTGGCCGCCGTCTCTGCCTTGTTCAGGCCGGCCAGTGCGCCGTAGTGACGCTCATTCAGACGCCAGCTGTGGACGACGGGAATCCACATCTGGTCCATGGCGTCCTGCACATGCCACAGCGTTCTGATGGCCCGCTTGAGGACGGAGGTGTACGCGAGGTCGAACGAGTAGCCGGCATCGGCGAGCAAACTGCCGGCGAGCGTGGCTTCGGCAACGCCCTTTTCGGTCAGGTCGACGTCAATCCAGCCGGTGAAGCGATTTTCCTTGTTCCACGTCGATTCGCCGTGGCGGATGAGAACGAGCTTGTACATGAGTGAACTTCAGTCAGAGTTGGAAAGCGGGGGCAGCCGGTGAGACTCGAACGCGGCTCGCCGCGCCTTGTGCAGCAAGGCCCGGCAAGGGGTTTTGCGGCAGCAATTCCGGGACGTGTGGGGCAGCGGCGAGGTGGCCGCCGACGTCCGGCGCAGCGATTGGCAACGAGACTCGTCGGCGCAATCACGGATTATTTTATAATGATCGGATTCTTTTGATATTTTTCAGGTGGTTTGTGACGTTCTTGACCGATTACACCAACCTCGCGCTGATCGTTATCGCGCTCGTCTCAGGTGGCATGCTGGCCTGGCCGGTATTCAAGCGCGGCGGCCGTGGCCTGTCGACCTTGGAAGCGACCCAGCTCATCAACCGTAAGGGCGCCGTGGTGCTCGATGTGCGTTCGGCAGAGGAATTCGCCGGCGGCCATCTGCCATCTGCGCGCAACTTGCCTCTCGACGATGTCGAACAAAAAGTCGTGCAGATGATCAAGAACAAGACGGCACCGGTACTTATCGTGTGCAAGAGCGGCCAACGCTCGGCGCGTGCTCAGACGCTGTTGCGCAATCTTGGCTATGCTGAGGCGTTCAGCCTCCAGGGCGGCGTTGCTGCCTGGCAGGAAGCCGGCCTGCCGGTCGTGAAGTAATTGAGGAGTTGCCAGTCATGCCGAAGATCGTGATGTACAGCACGCAAGTCTGTCCATATTGCCAGATGGCTGAGCGCCTGCTGCGTCAACGCGGCGTTCAGGACATCGAGAAGATCCTGATCGACAAGGAGCCCGCCCGCCGCGAGGAAATGATGACGCGCACGGGTCGTCGCACCGTGCCGCAGATCTACATCGACGAGCGTCACATCGGCGGTTACGACGATCTGTCGGCACTCGATCGTGCCGGCGGCCTTTTGCCGCTCTTGCAAGCTGCCTGATCCGGCCTGCAAAATAGCGCGCCCAGCCGCGTGCCTGCGCGGCTGTCTTATACCCAAGGAAACGAAATGTCCGACCAGAATCAGCCGTTTTTCAGCATCCAGCGCGCCTACCTGAAAGATCTGTCGCTCGAGCAGCCGAATTCGCCCGCGATCTTCCTCGAACAGGAGATGCCGACCGTTGAAGTCCAACTCGACGTGGCCGCCGAGCGCCTGGCCGACGAAATCTTCGAAGTCGCCGTGATCGCGACGGTGACGGCCAAGATCAAGGACAAGGTCGCGTTCCTGGTCGAAGGTAAGCAAGCCGGCATTTTCGAGATCCGCAACGTACCGGTCGAACAACTCGACCCGCTCATCGGCATTGCCTGCCCGACGATCGTCTACCCCTACCTGCGTGCCAACGTGGCCGACGCCATCAGCCGCGCGGGTTTTCAGCCGATCCATTTGGCCGAAGTGAACTTCCAGGCACTGTACGAGCAGCGCCTGGCGCAACTGGCCGAGCAACAGGCGGCCAATGGCGAGGCCCCGGCGTCGGGCATCGTGATGCCCGACGGCTCGTCCGCCCAGACCCACTAAGCGCTTGCGCTCTATCGACGCGACCACCGGCGCCACGCGGGCGGTTGCGTCGAGGCTCCCCTCATGAAGATTGCCGTATTCGGTGCAGGTGCCTGGGGCACCGCGATGGCGAGTCACATGGCGGCACGCCATGACGTTGTCCTCTGGGCGCGCGATGCTGCGCTCGTGAAGCAACTGACCGCCTCCCACGAAAATTCCGTTTATCTCCCCGGTTCCACGCTCTCGCCTCGTTTGCGATTCGAAGCCGACTTCGCGACGGCGCTGACGCATGGTACGGGCGCGCATGCCTTGTGCGTTGCAGCGGTGCCGGTCGCTGGCTTGCGTGCATTGGCCGGCCATATGGCGCTCGCGTCCCACCCGCCGGCGAACCTCATCTGGCTGTGCAAGGGCTTCGAGGCGGAGACCGGCCTGCTGCCGCACCAGATCGTTGCCGAGGTGTTTCCCCAGGTCGCGGGCGGTGCGCTCTCGGGGCCAAGCTTTGCGCGGGAAGTCGCGCAGGGGCTGCCGGCCGCGCTCACCATTGCCAGTGCGGTGCCATCTCTGTGCGAGTTGACCATCGCTGCCTGCCACTTCGGTGCGTTGCGCATCTATTCGAGCGACGATCTCGTGGGTGTCGAAGTCGGCGGCGCGGTGAAGAATGTGCTGGCGATTGCGACAGGCGTGAGCGACGGGCTGGGCCTCGGTCTCAATGCGCGCGCTGCGCTCGTTACGCGTGGCCTGGCCGAGATGACCCGCCTGGGCGTCGCCTTGGGCGGCAAGCCCGAGACGTTCATGGGGCTGGCAGGCATCGGCGATCTGATCTTGACGGCGACGGGCGACTTATCGCGCAACCGCACGGTGGGTTTGCAACTCGCGTCGGGCAAATCGCTCGACGATGTGCTTGCTTCGTTGGGCCATGTTGCCGAAGGCGTGCGATGCGCGCGCGCGGTGCGCGATCTGGCCCGTGCGCACGGCGTCGAAATGCCGATAACCGACGCGGTGTGTGCGACCCTGTTCGACGGGTTGCCCGCGCGCGCGGCGGTAGAAGCGCTACTGCGGCGCGACGCCCGCGCCGAACGCGAGGACGACGCCCACCCGGGCTGACCCGTCGACCGCGCGCCGCATTCGACGTGCGCGATGCATTGACCCGCATTCTGACGATGTGAAGGCGTCGTATTCGTCGGCTTGGACAGCGAGATGCTGGCGGGCTATCGAACGGGGAACGGGGAACTCGCCCGTCAGGACCCGCCGACGTAACCCTGTTGACGCCACGCCTCGAAGACGACCACGGCGACCGTGTTCGAGAGATTGAGGCTGCGATTGCCTGGGCGCATCGGCAGGCGCACGCGCTGCGTGGTGGCGAACGTGTCGAGCAGCGCTGGCGCGAGGCCGCGGGTCTCCGAGCCGAAAACGAACCAGTCGCCCTCGGCAAACGACAATTCCCCGAACGGCCGCGCGCCGCGAGTCGTCAGGGCGAACATCCGCGTGGGATCCGGCGTCTCGGTCGCCAAAAACGCGGCCCAGTCCGGGTGGACCTTCATCTCGGCATACTCGTGATAGTCGAGCCCGGCGCGGCGCATGCGAGCGTCGTCCAGAGGGAAGCCGAGCGGTTCGATCAGGTGCAATCGCGCGCCCGTGTTGGCGCACAGGCGAATCACGTTGCCGGTGTTCGGGGGAATTTCGGGACTGACAAGAACGACGTTGAACATGAGCGTTGGGGGCCGAGTCATGGGGTGGGCGGGGAGGGCGGGGAGGCCGGGGTGGACGGCGTGCGCAACACGACGGCCGCAAGCACGTGCGCCGCGCCTGCGCGTTTGAGCGCGGCTGCGGCCGCGTCGCAGGTCGCGCCCGTCGTCATCACGTCGTCGATCAACACGATGCGCCGTCCGCGCACGCAGTCGCTGGCGACAAACGCGTCGCGCAGATTGCGCTTGCGCGCCTCGCGCGATAGGCGTCGCTGCGAGGTGGTCGTTCGCTCGCGACGCAGCACATAGGCGCTCGCGCACAGGTGCGCCCGTCGCGACGCGACGCGCGCGAGTTCCCAAGCCTGATTGAAGCCGCGCGACGCCAGTCGTGAGCGCGCCAGCGGGACGGGCACCACCCAAGGGGCCTCGTCAGCATAGGCCGCCAGCGCATCGCCTAGGCGTTCTCCGAACTCGCGCGCGAACGGCAGGGCGCCATGGTATTTCAGACGAATCATCAGTGTATCGAGCGGTGCCACGTAGTCAGCGAGCGTCAGCGTCGCGTCGAATGCGGGCCGGCATTGCAGGCATTGTCCGCAGACGAGGGTTGACGAGGTGCGACAAATTGTCGCGCCGCCGGCGCCAGGTGCGTCACTTCCGCCCGCAAGTGCCATGGACGACGGCAATGCAACGGCGCATTGTCGACAGCGCAGCGGGGCATCGTGTCGGCCGGTGTCGAATGCTCGTGCGCATTCCGCGCAGATCTGTCGCGCGGCGCGCCGATGGCAGAGCGCACAGTGATCGGGCAACGCCACGCGCAAAAGTCGGCCAGCGAGCGTGGCGAGCGTCGGGAACGTAGCATGAGAAATAGGCACGTCTTTGGTAGCGACGAAGTCAACTTTGAGGAGGCAGGGGACGGCATCGTCCAAGGACGCCAAGCACCGGCGCACAACGCCCGCACGTCGGTGCCCGATGCATTCGGACAGCAGCGAGTATACTGCCGACTCGCCATTTCGCCCGTCCCATGAAGCCTTCAGCCGCTCCCCAAATCCCGCCGTCTGCGTTTAGCCATCGCTTTTTGCGGACTGCTTTCGACCGCCGCGCGCCCCACTGGTCAGAGGCGGACTTTCTGATGCGGGAGGTGGCCTCGCGTCTTGCGAGCCGGCTCGATTACATCAAATTGAAGCCGACACGCGTGCTCGACGCCGGGTGCGGCACGGGGGGGGATTTGCTGGGCTTCGGCGAGCGTTACCCCGAGGCTTATCGCGTGGGGCTCGATGCGTCGTTCGCAATGGCCAAAGCCGCCGCGGCCGCGGGGGCGACGACAGGCTGGCGCCGTCTGCTGCGCAGCGCGCCGCCGCATGGCGTTGTGCAGGCCGATTTCTCCGCCCTGCCGTTTGGCCCGCGCACGTTCGATCTTGTGTGGTCGAACCTCGCCCTGCATTGGTATCGCGAGCCGCATCGTGTCATTCCCGAGTGGCATCGTGTGCTGAGCACCGACGGTCTGCTGATGTTTTCGGCGTACGGCCCCGACACATTGCGCGAATTGCGGGCGGCCTGGGCGGAAGTCGATGAGGTGCCGCACGTGCTCGAACCCACGGACATGCACGATCTGGGCGACATGATGGTGGCGAGTGGCTTCGATACGCCGGTCACGGACATGGAGCGCCTCACACTCACGTTCGAGTCGCCGGACACGCTGTTGCGCGACGTGCGCCTGCTCGGCGTAAATCCCCTTCCCGAGCGTCGCATGGGACTCACGGGGCGTGCGCGGCTTGCGGCCTTGCGTGCGGCACTGGCGCGTCGTCGCAGTGAGGACGGCACGATCGCATTGACGTTCGAGCTCGTCTACGGACATGCCTGGAAAATACCCGAAAAAACCGATGCGGCCGGCAACGCTGTCGTGCGCATCCAGGACATCGGGCGCGGCGGCCGGCCGCGCTGAGCTTCGTTAGCGAAGGCGTTTCGCTATCGGTGGGCTGGCTCGACGGTGACATCGCGCGTACGTAGCGTATGTCGCGCGTTGCGCCGAACCTTTGCCCGCCGCCCGGCGGCGTAATCTCTGCGTAACCGTCGCGTAACCGTTGCGTAATTGTCGCGTAATTGTCGCGTAATCATTGCGTGAGCGCTGCCCCCATCCAGGCGCTCCGGGCGCTCTGAACGATCGGGGGCGATCCCGGCCCCTGTCCCTTGTCTGCATTTTGATCACACCGCCGCATCCTGCGTCCTACACGACTATGCAGGTGTTCTGCGCTCGCCCGGTTCGCTTAAATGACGCTTCACGGCGTGCGTGAGCGCAGAACGTCCAGGATGGCGTTCAATTCGCTACGTCACGCGATTGCGTCGCCTTGGGGCGAGACTTCGGGAGGTGGGCGGTGGGGTATCAGCACGAAACGTTGGCGATGCCGCCGCAGGTCGGGCCTGCGGAGCACGAAGGATCGCGCGACCACCCGCGGCTGCGGGTGGACGGCGCGTTCCTGAGACCGACAACCCCCGTCTTCACGACGATTGACGGCCTGTGTTCCGCCAAGGTGCACGTCAAGCTGGAAGGGTTGAATCCGGCGGGCTCCATCAAGCTGAAGACAGCGCTTCAACTGATCGAAGACCTCGAGGCGACAGGGCCGATACAGGCAACTACGCGGATCGTCGAATCGTCATCGGGAAATCTCGGGGTAGCCCTGGCGATGGTGTGCGCAAATCGCGGGTACTCATTCACTTGCGTGACCGATCCCAACACGTCGCGCCACGCCATCCGTGCCATGCAGGCGGCGGGCGCCCATGTCGTGCGGGTTGAACGTCGAGATGCGCAGGGCGGCTACCTCGGAACGCGCATCGCGTGGATCCGGGCGCAAGTGGCACGCGATCCGCATTGGGTGTGGGTCAATCAATACGCCAATCCGGGTAACTGGCGCGCGCACTATCGATGGACCGCGCCGGAAATCTTCGCGGCTTATCCCGATGTCGACCATCTGTTTGTCGGTGCCGGCACGACGGGCACCCTGATGGGCTGCTTGCGCTATGTGCGCACGCATCGATTGCCGACGCGTGTCATCGCCGTCGATGCGGTGGGCTCGGTGACATTTGGCGGTCCGCCGGGGCCTCGCCGTATTCCCGGGCTGGGCATGAGCTACCGCCCGGCGTCGAACGAGGCATCGGGTGCCGAGCCGCCCGATGCCATCGTCTACGTCCCTGAAACGGAGACCCTCCGCATGTGCCACACGCTGGCCGAGCGTGGCTTGCTCGCGGGCGGGTCCACGGGGAGCGTTTTGCGAGCGGTGCAAATGTCGTCGGCGGACATTGCCGCCCACGACACGGTTGTCGCCATCGCGCCCGACATGGGCGACAAATACCTCGACACGCTCTATGACCCCGATTGGTCCGCTGCATCGATCGAGGCTTGCTCGCGTGCGCCGCGCGGACCCTCCCAGTTCGTCGAACCTTTCGAACCTTTCGAACCTTCATCGCCATGAACGCATTATCGCTACCGCAGTTTCGCGTGTTTACCGGGGAGCAGATCGACGCCGCCATCGGCGCGGGAAGACGCGCTGTCCTCGATACGGTCGAAGCGGCGTATCGGGCGCACCACGACGGTCAAACGGTCAATCCCGAGAGTCAGTTTCTGCGCTTTCCCGACGGGCAACGCAATCGCATCATCTCGCTGCCTGCACACATTCGCGACGCCAACGGGGAGGGGGCGACCGGTATCAAGTGGATATCGAGTTTTCCCGAAAATATCGAGCGCGGAATGCCGCGCGCATCCGCCGTGCTTATTCTGAACGACGTCGAAACGGGCTATCCGATGGCGTGCATGGAGGCGAGCATCATCAGCGCGGCGCGCACGTCGGCGAGTGCGATCAGTGCGCTGCGGTGTCTGGCGGCCGATGCGCGTGCTGCGACGACGACACCGTTGCGACCGCTACGCGTGGCTTTCGTCGGCGCGGGTGTCATCGCACGTCATGTGGCGGAGTGTCTGCCGCTCGCCATGCTGCCGATCGACGAGGTGACGGTGCACGACCTGAACCCCGATTACGCCATGTCGCTCGCGCGGCGAATCGGCATGCGCCTCGGCTACGAGGTGCGTACCGAAGCGTCTCTCGAGCGCACCATTCGCGCGTCGGACGTCGTTGTGTTCGCGACAACGGCGTCGTCCCCCTATCTGGACAACCCCGATTGGTTTTCACATTGCCCAATCGTTCTGCATCTATCGCTACGCGACCTGGCGCCGGCGATTGTTCTCGAGTCCTACAACGTGGTCGACGATATCGATCACTGCCTGCGCGCGATGACTTCGCTGCACCTCACGGAGGTGGAGACCGGCCATCGGCGCTTTGTCACCACATCGCTGCCGCATTTGCTCTGCGGCGGCGAGCCCCCGGCGCGTGACCGGCCGATCGTGTTCTCGCCCTTCGGCCTGGGCATTCTGGACATTGCCGTGGGCCGCTGGATCTATGAGCAGTTGGCTGCGCAGCAGGCGCCCGTTCCCCGATTTTTCTACGATATGCAACGCGCATGACCTCTGTAACCTGTATCCCCTCCTCGCCCACCGCCCACACCGCTTCGCACACTGCCGACGGCTTCGCTGACGTACTCGTCGGCCTGCAGTACGGCGATGAAGGCAAAGCGAAGATCATCGATGCCCTCGCCGCAGGGTACGACGTGATCGCCCGATTCAATGGCGGTGCCAACGCTGGACACACCATCGATACGCCTTTCGGACGTATCGCGCTCAAGCAATTGCCCTCCGGTGTGTTTCATCCGCACGCTGCGCTATACATCGGGTCAGGGTGCGCCATCAATCCCTGGAAGCTCGCCGACGAAATCGAACAGTTGCACGAGATGGGCATCTCTCTTGAAGGCCGGTTGCGCATCAGTGCGCGCGCGGCGCTCGTGCAGCCCCACCACATTGCGCTCGATCGACGCGGCAGCGGCACGATCGGCACCACGGGCAACGGCATCGGGCCGTGTTACGCGGATCGCGCTTTGCGCGTTCGCAACGACACACGTGTCAATCTGATGCTCGGCGATCTGCTCGCGAACGAAGCGGACACCGTGGCATCGATGCGGGACGTATTCACGCGCATGATCAACGCGGAAGGGGGGACGTCGCCGTGGATCGCCGAAATGTCGGACTTGCTGCTGAGCCTGCCCAAGGTGATCGAGACACTGCGTGAATATATCGAAACGGATCGTGGATGGATCACGAATCGCGTCAAGCAAGGCGCCAGGGTGTTGTTCGAGGGCGCGCAGTCGGTGCTGCTCGACGTCGTCGATGGAAGCCAGCCGTACGTTACGTCAAGCCACACCGTGCCGGCTTATGCGTATGTAGGGGGCGATCTGTCGCCGAAGTACCACCGTCGAACCATCGGTGTGGCGAAGGCGATCATGTCGCGCGTCGGTCGCGGCCCGTTTCCCTCGGAGCTGGGGGGCGAGCGTTCGGCGCAGTATTGTCACGATGCGTCCCAGTCGCTGGTTGGTGCGGATCACGAGCAGGAACGCTTCTCGCCCGACCAGCTACTGCGGTCCAACGATCCGTTCGATGTTGGAACTGCACTTCGAATGCTGACCGGTGAGTACGGAACGGGAACCGGCCGGCCGCGTCGTATCGGCATGCTCGATCTCGCACAGTTGCGAGACGTCGTCAAGGCACACGCCGTGGATTGCGTCTATCTCAACAAGGTCGACTGCCTGTCGCATTACTTCCGTTCCGCCTATCAGGGGGTCCCCATGCGTGTGCATCGCGACGTGCTTGCCAGCGATGCAATGCCCGATGTGCTGATCTATTCCGGATTGACGGAGCGTTCGCTCACGCCGGGACAAGAGGGCACCCTTGATGCCGCCATGCATGGGTTCGTCGATTTCGTCGAGCGGCAGATTGGCGCACCGCTGGCCGGGATCGGACTGGGGCCGGAGCGAGCCAGCCTGGTATCGCTGGCGGCACACCAATGGGCGCCGGTCGAGGCGTCGTCGCCCCATGCCTGATCGACACACGTCGAGCGAAATCGGGCCTCACGTATCCGGCAACGGTGGTGAGCGTGATTGCACGCAGCGGCCGTGGCGCGACGTCGCGGCTGTCGTCCGCTGCGCGACGGAGGCGCCGTTCCCGCCGCTTCGGCCCGATCACCTGTTCTTCAATGTGTCTCTCATGCCTTACGCGATGCATCCGCTCGTTTGCGACCGTGGACAGGCGGTGCGGCAGAAGTTGAGTGCGCTTCGGCTGGCGGACTACCTGAACAAGACGGAGCGTGTCGAACTGCACATCGTCAATCGTGCCGTCGAGCAGATGCTCGATATTCCGGGCGTCGCCTCGGTCAGTCGTGACGACCTGCTTGCGATCTACACGGACGAGGGCTTTCACACGTGGATGATGGAGCGCTTTCGCAGACATCTGCTCACCCATACGGGATATGAGCTGACGCAACGGCCATCGCTGAGTGTGGTGCGCGTTCTGGCGTTGTGCGAAGCGGTGCCGGCCACGCATCGAGGGCTGGCCATGGTGGCGGCGGCCACGGTCACCGAGACATTGATCACCGGCACGCTGCGTGAAGCGGGGGCCTGTGACGACATCTACCCGCCTGTGCGCGTTCTGCTGAGTGAGCATGGCGCGGACGAAATGCGTCATCAGGCGGCGTTCGTCCGCTTTGCGAGCGAGTGGGTCCCGGCGCTGTCGCCGGATGAGCGCGCGTTTCTCGATGCGTTGCTCCCCGACCTGATGTCGGCCTTCCTTGCGCCGGAACTGCCCGCGTGGCGAGCGCATCTGTGCGCAGTGGGGCTGGACGCCAGCGAAGCCGATCGCGTCATCCGTGACAGCATCGATCCGCTGCAAGTCGGCGTTCAGATGATGGAGGCCGCGCTGGTGCCGCGACGCTTGTTCGAGCGGTTGGGCATGTCATGTGCAGAGGGCTTTGCGCAAAGAGCGAGTCGCTGGCGTCCGCCTTGACGAGCGCCCCGTCGGCCCGCCGACGTCACAATGAATTCGATGGGTGTGACCGATGCGATGGATGCCGCTGATGCCGCGGTATTAGCGGCAGAAGCGGTAGAAGCGGTAGAAGCGGTAGAAGCGGTAGAAGCGATGTTTGCGTTAGACGCGATCAGGCAGGCGATGACGTTCCACTAGTCGGGCAGCATCGTGCTGTCTCCGGCGCTTCGTCGATATTCGATCAGGAGAAACGTGTGACTTGCAACTGGCTAGCCCCCGATCTGACCATGAGCGCGCAGGCGTATCGCGCGCTGCTCGAAGCGGCACTCGCTTTCAAGCGTCGCTATCCGCAGCACACCGAGGGCGCGTTACGCGGGCGGACGATCTACTTTCTCTTCTACAACGCGTCACTGCGCACCCGAAGCAGTTTTCAAACCGGGCTGTCGCGCATGGGCGGTCATGCCATTGTGCTCGACCCACAGCACGGGATATACACGCCCGCGCTACCCGAGGCGGAGATTCCGTATTCGACGGAGCGGATTGCGGACGTGGCACGGGTGCTCTCGTCCTACGGCGATGCGATTGCCATTCGCATGTACGGTGCGCCGGCCGGTTGGGTATACGGTGCGGCGCATCGTCATCTCGAAGCCTTTGCACAATGGAGCCAGATACCTGTCATCAACATGGAGTGCGACCGCTTTCATCCATGCCAGGCACTCGCCGACGTGATGACAATGCGCGAGCAATTGGGCGAGCTCGCCGGGCGGCGTTTATGCATCAGTTGGGCTTATTCGGGAAGCTGGCACAAGCCGGTGGCCGTGCCGCAGAGTCTGCTGCTCGCGGCCGTGAAAGCGGGGATGGACGTGACGCTCGCACACCCTGCGTCGTTCGGTCTCGATCCCCAGGTAATGCAGTCTGCCAACGCGTTCGCCGAGCAGACCGGTGCGCGCCTACGCGTGACCCATGATCTGCGCGACGGCGTGGCCGATGCGCACGCCGTCTACGCCAAGTCATGGTGCAATCTCGGACATCTGCCCGAGCGCCACGGCGACGCCGTTGACGAGGCGGCCATGCGCGACGCGTTTGAGCGGCATCGGGACTGGTGCATCGACGCCGATGTGATGCGACTCGCAGCGCCGAACGCCGGGTATCTGCATTGCCTCCCCGCCGACCGAGGGCAGGAAGTCACGGACGAGGTGATGGATGGGCCGTCGTCGTGGGTTTTTCAACAGGCCGGGAATCGGCTTCATGCGCAGAACGCCGTGATGGCCCACCTGCTCAATCCGGGGTGCCTCGCGTGACATCGCCATTCTCCTATCGCTATACGTGCGTGAGGTGCGCGACGCCGCAGCCGTGGGGCGACATTCGATACCGCTGCCATGTGTGCGGACAGAATTTGCGCATTCAACGCAAGGCAGGTGCGCAATCTCCGTCGGCAGCAGAGATCGTGAGCATGTTTCACGGACAAGGGATGTGGCGCTACGGTGCGCTTTTGCCCGTCGAAGCCCACTGGGGGAGCCGGTTGGTCGTCGGTGGAACGCCGCTGGTCGACTGCGGCGACGAGGGGGGCGTTCGTCTCTGGGTCAAGGACGAAGCGCGTAACCCAAGCGGGTCGCTCAAGGATCGCGCCACCGAAGTGGTGCTGGCCGTCGCGAGACAGGCCGGCTGCAAGCACGTGGTGACGGCGTCGACCGGCAATGCCGGTGCGTCGCTGGCATGCATCGCGGCGTCGATGGGAATGTCGGCCATTGTCGTCGTGCCGGCCGGCGCGCCATTCGTCAAGCTGGCGCAGATGCGTGCTTACGGAGCGAAGATCTGCGAGGTCGACGGCACCTACGACGACGCGTTCGAAATCGCCGAACGCATGGCCGACGATGCCGGCGTGTGCTGTCGCAATACGGGCATCAATCCATTCACGCGAGAAGGCAAGAAGACATGCGCATTCGAGATTGCCGAGGCGCTCGATTGGCAGGTGCCCGATTGGGTGATCGTGCCGACAGGGGACGGCAACATTTTGTCCGGGATTGCAGCGGGGTTTCTTGATCTGTACGCACTCGGCATCACATCGGCGGTGCCGCGTCTGCTGGCGGCACAGGCCGACAGCTCGAACAGCATCGCACTCGATTGGCAGGAATGCGGCGATGCAATGGCATTGCCCGAGTCGCCTACGCTGGTCAGTCCCGAAACGGTGGCCGACAGTCTGGCGGTCGGCCGCCCACGCGATCATTTCGCGGCCCTGCATGCGTTGCGCGCAACGCGCGGCGCTTGCGTCACGGTGAGCGACGTCCGGACCATGGCTGCGTCGCGCAAGCTCGCACAGCATTTCGGTCTGTGGTTCGAACCGTCCACGGCCACCGGCTACGCCGCACTGGGCGAATCTCTCGCGACGGGACGCATCGGGTCTGACGCTCGCGTCGTGCTGCTCGGTACGGGAAGCGGTCTGAAGTCGCCGCAGACTTTCGATAGCGTGACGCCGGGCCATCCGCACGACTTTGTCGACCCGGTCTCGCTTCACATGCCCGAAGATCGCGGACCGCTTTGCGCGGAGGAGCACACGTGACGCGCCAACGCATTATCGTGATGGGCGCCGGGGTCAGTGGCCTGACGACCGCCGTGACGATGTCTCTGGCGGGATGCGATGTCGCCATTCATGCGGCCGAAGGGCCGGCCCAGACGACGTCGGCGCTCGCGGCAGCGATCTGGCATCCGTTCTATCAGGCGCCCGACCTCGTCTATCTCGAACGCGCGCGAGTGACCTACGCAACGATGCTCCGGTTGTCGGCCGACGCGGCTTCAGGCGTGCGGATGCGGACCCTGACCGAATATTTCCAGCGCGATGCCGGCGTGCCCTGGTGGGCGGAATGCGCCACCGGTCTCGAGCGCCTCGCGCAGGGGGATATTCCACCGCGCTTCGCCTGCGCGTACCGCATGAACGTGCCGGTGGCGGACGCCGCGAGCTATCTTCGCTATCTCATGAACATGTTCCTTGAGCTTGGCGGTCGCTATGTGCAGCGGCGCGTGGGCGATCCGGCGTCATTGCTTGATAACGCAGACCGCGTTGTGAATTGCTGTGGCTACGGAAGCCGGCAGTTTGGCGACGATGATCTGTCGTTATCGCGCGCCATTGTGCTGCGTGCCAAGCGCGACGACGCCGTGCGCGGCTGCTTCATCGACGATTCCGATCCGCAGGCGCCGACGTATGTCGTCGAACGCGACAACGACATCGTGCTTGGCGGCACCGCCGATCCTGACCTGACGTCGACCGTGATCGGTGAGCGACAGATCGAGGACATCGTTCGCCGCTGCAACGGGCTGTGCGAAGGCGTGGCCGCGCTGCAGGTTATCGAGGCCCGCATCGGTTTTCGGCCGATGCGACGTGCGGCGCGGGTAGCGCGCGACGAGCGCCACCCGCGCGTGCTTCACAACTATGGCCACGGGGGCGGCGGTTTCACATTGTCGTGGGGTTGCGCGAATGATGTGCTCCGGTTGGCTGGCGTGGCTGGCGTGGCTGGTCGGGCTGGTGTCACGGGCGCCCACCCGTGAGCGCGATCGGATGGGTGGACAGGCACGACAACCTTGGGAGTCGACATGGAACTGGATCCGGCAACGCTGGACGAGGCGAGCATCTACAACTTCATGATGAGTACGATCCTGCCGCGGCCCATTGCGTGGGTGAGTACCGTTGATGCACAGGGTCGGCCGAATCTCGCGCCGTATGCGTACTTCATGGGCGTATGCTGCGTGCCGATGACGGTCCTGTTCTGCCCCGTCGTGCCGCCGGCGCCGCAACGAAAGAAGGACACGCTCCGCAATGTCGAAGCCGTACCGGAGTTCGTGGTGAACGTGGCGAGCCTGTCGTGCATCAATGCCGTGAATCTCTCGGCGGCACCGTTGCCTCCCGGCGAATCGGAGTTCGATTTGACGGGCATGACGCCGGTCCCGTCATCGCGCGTGCGGCCGCCGCGTGTTCAGGAGGCGTCGGTTGCCTACGAATGCCGCGTGCGCGACATCATCGAGATCAGTGCCGCACCCGGCGGCGGATGGGTGGTGCTCGGCACGGTGTTGGCGGCGCATGTGGACGATGCGTTGCTCGACCCGCTGACCCACCAGGTGGACTTGCACGCGCTCAGTCCTGTGGGGCGGCTGGGCGGGGGCTCGTTCGTGAATGCCGCCAGCGATACGTTTACGTTGACGCGTTACAAGACGCTTGCCGACCTTGCGGCGCAGAAGCGATGACTTGCGAACCGGATGTCGCGCCGTCGTCGAGCAATCCGTATTCGCTCGCGAGCTTCGCTGCGCGGTGTCGGCTCGACACGTCGAACTTGCGCATGACGCTGCGCAAATGAAAAACGACGCCATGCTCGGAGAGGGCGAGAATGCGCCCGATTTCCCACGAGGTCTTGCCGCGCGCAACCCACCGCAGGCACTCGAGTTCGCGGGGCGTCAGGACGGGGGCGCAATGGCGCGACGCGTCGCGTTGCACAATGCGCCACACGGCTTCATGCACGTGCATCGCCAGGACTGCCCCGGCATGTTGGGTCCAGGCGTGGGCAACGGGCGCGTGCGGCGCACGCGGGGAACGGCGAGGTGAGGCGAGACTCAGGGTTCCCAATGCGCCCGACGGTGTGAATACCGGATATGTCACGCCGCAGCGCAATCCTGCGGCCCGCTGATCGCGAAGCAGTTGCCGCGCTTCGGGCGACGCATATAACGCCGAGGTCCATTCGACGGGCGTGAGTTGCTGGCACGCGCGCGACAGCACTGGATCGATGCTCGCGTAACGTTGCGCGTCGTAGTGCGCCTGCCATGCCTGGGGGAAGTTGCCGAGTCGCGGTGTCGCCCGTTTCCCGCCAGGTAGCGGGAAATGACCGCGATAGTTGAAATAGCGATGACCGAGCGAGCCGCACAACGATTGCAGCAGCGCGCGCAGGGCGTCGAAGTCGGCGGCGGAATGCAAGGCGCTCAGACCGTCGGTCAACGAGCGGGGAGTGACGCAACGCGTGGCACGCATGACATGGCGATGTAGGGAATAGGTCTCGCTTGTAGCATGCGGGGTATCGGCGCGCGCGTCGCGGGGCGCCGCAGCGAAGCGCACGCACGCTGTGCGATGGCCGCGACGGACCGTCTCAGGGCGCGACATTACGTCGCATGCGAAAGCCGGCGCAGCATCTACTGTTGATGGATATCGGACGAATCCCTCGTCGTGATGGAAGTCGGGAGGCGTTTGCTGCGTCGCGTGATTGGCGTGATTGACGTGACGTGGGTCAGGCGATGCGATGGCATCGGTCTCGAGCAGGGATGCTTCAGGTATTCAGGACACCGCAATGAGTCGCGCCGTGCTGCATTGTGTCAAATTCGTGGCGTATAGGGAGTATCCCGTAGTCGACTCGCCGCCGGAATTCTCGACTAGGGGAATTACCGGATTTCCCTTTTGCATCAATGAGTTCAGGAGAATAGTATGGCGCGCCAAATACTCGGTATCAATGTTGTCGCTGGGAGAATGCGCGTTCTATAATGCGGCAGTTTGTCGCGGTCCGGACGCAGTAAGTTCCTGGCCGTCGGACATGAAAGACCCAAAATGCCCCACGGGTGACGGCGATGCTCGCAGCCTCTTCTTCTGACGCCGGTTCGGTGACGAAGGAATGGAAGCACAAGCGCAACTGCGCGATATCGCCGCGCCAGTTTGTCCTGTTCTACCTGTCGTTGGCCGCCGTGTCGCTGGGTGTTGCCTTGATTGCGGCGTGGCGCGGTGGGTGGTTGGTCTTGCCGTTCACAGGCCTGGACTTGCTCGTGGTGGGCGTTGCGTTCGTCATTCATGCCCGGCATGCCACAGATTACGAGGTCATTCGGTTGTCGCCCGTGAGCCTTGTGGTCGAGCAACGTTCAGCACAGAGGTTGACGCAGTACGAGTTCAATCCCCGCTGGGTGCGCATCGACATCGAGAAGCCGCCGCGTACGCGCATTGTCTTGCGCTCGGGTCGCTGCTCGGTCACCGTCGGTGCCTATCTTGCGCCGCATCGCCGCGAAACGTTTGCGCGCGAGCTGCGCCGTTGTCTTGCCCAACAGGCCTGAGAGATGAAGACGATCTCGGGCGACCGCCAGGGAGGATTTGGATGGTAATTTTGGGTAAGGAAGCTATGAAAAAAACGAAACACGCCTTGGCGGCTTTCCTTGCGGGCGCCTCGCTGCTCGCCTGCGCTCCGGTGCTGGCGGCGGTTACGGACATGCCGGGGGGGCCGGCCGTCAACGAACTCAACTTCCAGCCGCCGGTCACGAAGCTCGCACAAGAGCTGCACAGCCTGCATACCATGATGCTGATCATCTGCCTGGTGATCTTCCTCGGTGTGTTCGGCGTGATGTTCTACTCGATCTTCAAACACCGCAAATCCAAAGGCCATCAACCCGCGAATTTCCATGAAAGCACGACCGTCGAGGTGATCTGGACGGTCGTGCCGTTCATCATCGTCATTCTCATGGCGCTGCCCGCCACGAAGACGGTGGTCGCCATGAAGGACACGACCAACGCCGATCTCACGATCAAGGTCACCGGCTATCAGTGGAAGTGGGGCTACGACTACCTGAAGGGCGAAGGTGAGGGCATCAAGTTCCTCTCCACGCTCACCACGCCGCGCAGCCAGATCGACGGCGAGACGCCCAAGAGCAACACCTATCTGCAGGAAGTCGACAACCCGATGGTCGTGCCGGTCAACAAGAAGGTGCGACTGATCACCACGGCCAACGACGTCATTCATTCGTTCTACGTGCCGGCCTTCGGGATCAAGCAGGACGCGATTCCGGGCTTCGTGCGCGACACCTGGTTCAAGGCCGAGAAGGTGGGCGAGTATCGTGGCTTCTGCACCGAACTGTGCGGCAAGGAGCATGCGTTCATGCCGGTCGTGGTGAAGGTCGTCTCGGAAGCGGACTACAACAAGTGGGTCGATGCGCAGAAGAAGCTCATGGCGGCGTCGGCCGACGATCCGAACAAGACCTACACCGTGCAGGAACTGATGGAACGCGGCCAGAAGGTCTATTCGTCGAATTGCGCGGTGTGCCACCAGCCGAACGGCAAAGGCGGTGGCGCCTTCCCCGCGCTCGACGGCTCGAAGATCGCGAACGGCCCGGTGGCAGACCACATCAGCATCGTGCTGCATGGCAAGAATGCAATGCCTAACTGGTCGCATCTGAACGACGTGGAGCTTGCGGCCGTTATCACGTTCGAGCGCAACTCTTGGAGCAACAAGACCGGCGACGTGGTGCAGCCGGCGCAGGTGCGCGAAGCGCGTGGCAACAAGTCGGCAAATGCCGCAGGGGCTGCCGACGCTGGCGCAGCGAAGAACAGTTAAGTGCCGTTCGACCAGTTCGAGGAAGGAGATTGGGTATGAGTTCCATCGCTCACGATCACGTGGCGGATCACGACGATCACGCGCACGACCATCCGCACGGATGGCGTCGCTGGCTGTTCGCGACGAATCACAAGGACATCGGCACGATGTACATGATCTTCTCGTTCGTCATGCTGCTCTCGGGCGGCGTGATGGCGTTGATGATCCGTGCGGAATTGTTCGAGCCGGGCCTGCAGTTCATTCGTCCGGAGTTCTTCAACCAACTCACCACCATGCACGGGCTGGTGATGATTTTCGGCGCGATCATGCCGGCGTTCGTGGGCTTCGCGAACTGGATGATCCCGCTGCAGATCGGCGCGTCGGACATGGCCTTCGCGCGCATGAACAATTTCAGCTTCTGGCTGCTGCCGGTCGGCGGTCTGTTGCTGATCTCGTCGTTCTTCGTGCCGGGCGGGGCGACGGCTGCGGGCTGGACGATGTACGCGCCGCTGTCGGTGCAGATGGGGCCAGGCCAGGATCTGGCGATCTTCGGTGCGCACATTCTGGGTGCCTCGTCGATCATGGGCGCGATCAACATCATCGTGACCATTCTGAACATGCGCGCGCCGGGCATGACACTCATGAAGATGCCGATGTTCGTTTGGACGTGGCTGATCACCGCCTACCTGCTCATCGCCGTGATGCCGGTGCTCGCCGGCGCGATCACGATGCTGCTCACGGACCGTCACTTCGGCACGTCGTTCTTCAACGCGGCGGGCGGTGGCGATCCGGTGATGTACCAGCACATCTTCTGGTTCTTCGGGCACCCGGAGGTGTACATCATGATTCTCCCCGCGTTCGGGATCGTCTCGCAGGTGATTCCGGCGTTCTCGCGCAAGCCGCTGTTCGGTTATAGCTCGATGGTGTACGCCACGGCGTCGATCGCGATTCTGTCGTTCATGGTGTGGGCGCACCACATGTTCGTGACGGGCATGCCGGTCACCGGCCAGCTCTTCTTCATGTACGCCACAATGTTGATCTCGGTGCCGACCGGCGTGAAGGTGTTCAACTGGGTGGCCACCATGTGGAAGGGCTCGCTCACGTTCGAGTCGCCCATGCTCTTCGCCGTCGGCTTCCTCTTCGTGTTCACGATGGGCGGCTTCACCGGCCTGATGCTCTCGCTGGCGCCGCTCGATATCCAGATGCACGGCACCTATTACGTGGTGGCGCACTTCCATTACGTGCTTGTGGCCGGTTCGCTATTCGCGCTCTTCGCGGGGTTCTATTACTGGGTGCCGAAGTGGACAGGCCACATGTATAACGAATGGCGCGGCAAGTTCCACTTCTGGGGCTCGCTCATCACGTTCAATGTGACGTTCTTCCCGATGCATTTCCTGGGGCTGGCCGGCATGCCGCGTCGCTATGCCGATTACCCGGCACAGTTCACGGATTTCAACCAGATCGCGACGATCGGCGCGTTCGGTTTCGGTCTGATGCAGGTGTATTTCCTGTTCTTCGTGGCGCTGCCGACATGGCGCGGCGGCCCGGCGGCCGAAGCCAAGCCGTGGGACGGCGCCGAGGGCCTGGAGTGGACCGTGCCGAGCCCGGCACCGTTCCATACGTTCGAGACGCCGCCGAAGGTGCATTGACCATGGCCGCCAGTCGGGAACAGCGCGCGAAGAACCTGCGCACGGGGTTGATTCTTGCCTCGGTGGTGTTGATCTTCTTCTTCGGCGTGATGATCAAGACCAAGCTGATGGGCGGTATCTGACACGGCACGCCCGCCACGAGGGTCGGGCGTGCCGGGCGATGCGGGTCCGCAGGCACAGATAGCAACGACAGCAACGACGGCAACGGCAACAAGCGGGGAGCCATCAAGGCGAATATGGGCGGTTTGCGAAGAATCAATGTGCGTACCTTGAGCAAGTTGTTGCTGATGGTCGCGGTGATGTTCGGTTTCGGCTACGCGATGGTGCCGTTCTACCGGGCGTTCTGCGAACTCGTGGGCATCAACCAGCTCGGCGATCGTGCGAGCGAGATCACCGCTCGCAATTCGCAGGTGGACGAAAGCCGCACGATCACCGTCGAGTTCGATGCCAACGCGCATGGACCGCTGCGTTTCAAGCCGGCGAAGAGCAGTTTGACGGTGCATCCGGGACAGATCGCGACCATCGAGTACGAAGTGGCGAATCAACAGGGCCACGAAGTGCGCGCTCAGGCCATCCCCAGCTACGCACCGGCGCAGGCCGCGAGTTACTTCAAGAAGATCGAATGCTTCTGCTTCACGCAACAGACCCTCAAGGCCGGAGAGGCCAAGGAATTCCCGGTGGTGTTCGTGGTGGATCCGAAGCTGCCCAAAGATGTGAATACGATCACGCTGTCCTATACTTTTTTCGACCTCGGCGAGAAAAATGCCGACCCGCGCACGGATGCGTCAAAGGCCACGCAGGTTGGCGGGTTGAACGCCGGGGCGACGGGAGGAGGCAAGGGCACGAATGGATGACCTGAAGGAAGCGACCCGGCGCAAGTTGTCATTCGCCCAGACCATCAAGGCGGTGTTCTGGTCGTTTTTCGGTGTGCGCAAGGGGCGGGATCACGACAGCGACATGGCGCAGCTCAATCCTGTGCATCTGATCGTCGCGGGCCTGATCGGGGGCATCCTGTTTGTCGTGGCGCTGGTGTTTCTGGCGAAGCTCGCCATTCGGCTCGCGACGTGAATGGCATAGACAAAGAGAACCAAGCCTGGAGAGAGAAGAATGAGCGGTCAACACCAAACGGCGCCTTACTACTTCGTGCCGGCCCCCTCGCGCCATCCGGTGAGCTGCAGCATCGGTCTGCTGGTGGTGCTTGCCTCGGCCGCTGCCTGGGTCAACGGACAACCCTGGGCCCCATGGACGGCGCTGGCCGGCCTGCTGTGGGTGCTGTGGGTGCTGCGCAGTTGGTTCGGCGACTCGATTGCCGAGTCCGAAGGCGGCCTGTACGGCAGACGCATCGACGCGTCCTATCGCTGGGGGATGAGCTGGTTCATCTTCTCGGAGGTCATGTTTTTCGCGGCGTTTTTCGGCGCACTGTTCTACGCGCGCACGCTGGCGATGCCGTGGCTTGGCGATCTCGACAACAAGCTGCTCTGGCCGGACTTCACCGCCGTGTGGCCGAACAGCGGGCCGGCGGGCGTTGTCGATGCCTTCAAGACGATGGGCCCGTGGCCGATCCCGACGCTCAACACGGCACTGCTGCTGACCTCGGGCGTCACGCTGACGATCTCGCACCATGCCCTGCGCGCCAACCATCGCGGCGCCGCGATCTTCTGGCTATTCTCCACCGTGGTGCTGGGCTTCGTCTTCCTGGGCTTTCAGGCGTACGAATATCACCACGCCTATACCGAATTGAATCTGAAGCTGACCTCGGGCGTGTATGGCTCGACATTCTTCCTGCTCACCGGTTTTCACGGATTCCACGTGATGTTGGGCGCGATCATGCTCTCCGTCATGCTGATTCGTTTGATCAGGGGGCATTTCACCCCGGAGCATCACTTCGGCTTCGAGGGCGCCGCATGGTACTGGCACTTCGTCGATGTGGTCTGGCTGGGGTTGTACGTTGTGGTCTACTGGCTCTGACGCCAAGACCGGCACGCGTATCTGACGCCGCCGGTCTCCGGCGGCGTTTCCATTTGCAGGGCGGCCACTGCCCCGGCACCGCCAGCAGGGTTTTACGGCCGGTCCCGATGCAATAGGCGCAGAATGCGGCTTTATGTCGCATGGACGCGGCGCGGCCGTTAGCCACCGCACCGTGCGACGACCGATGGCGCGACGACGATCGAAGCGGGGCGGCAAACATGGGGTGCGGCGATTTGCCGCAGGGCGGCCGGGCGAGACTCAGTATCTTATGCCCGTGCTGTGAATCCATCCCATCCAGTTGGCGAACAGGATGAGCAGGAACAGCGTCACCGACAGGCCGACGCGCACCATGAGCGAATGCACGGTGCGATTCGATCGGCCCTTGTCCCGCATCATGAAAAACAATGCGGACGCCAGACTGCCGAGAATCAGGACGAAGGCGATGGCAACGATAATGCGCATGATCTGTCCGATGACGGTGATTCGTTATTATCGGGCAACGGGCACGCGCTGGCACGCTGCAATGCAGTGTGTTCGGCCAGCGCCCGTTGCGCTGTCAGACAAGGAACGTACGTGTTGAAAACCCTTTTGCGCGGCATGCGCCCGGCACCGGCGGTGCTGATTCTGCTCGGCGTGCTGCTCACTGCGGCGCTGGGCGTGTGGCAGTATCAGCGCGCGCAGATGCGCCTGGCCCGTCAGGCGCAGATCGAGCAGGCGGAACATGCGCCGGTGATGGCGTTGGGCGCGCAAGCGTATTCGCTGGCCGACGTGGCGAACCGTCGCGTGCGCGTCACGGGCCGGTTCCTGCAGAACCGCGTGGTGTATCTGGACAATCGTCCGCGAAACGAGCTGCCCGGTTTCTACGTGGTGATGGCGCTGCAGATCGCGCCGGATCACGTGGTGCTTGTCAATCGCGGATGGTTGCCGCGCGATCTGCGCGATCGCACATCGATCATGCCGTATGCAACGCCGGCAGGCGACGTCACCATCGAGGGCATTGCGCAACCCGATCCGTCGCGTGCCTTCGAGTTGGGTCATGGCGGTTCGGCGCCGGGGCTCGCCATTCGCCAGAATCTCGATGTGGCGGATTACGCGCGCGAGACGTCGTTGGCGCTGCAACCGTTCGTCATCATGCAGACGAACGACACCGGCGATCATCTGCTGCGTGACTGGCCTGCGCCGGCGACCGGTGCGGACCGCAACTACGGTTACATGGCGCAGTGGGCCGGCATGTCGCTGATTCTTGCACTGCTGGGGCTGCGACTGGCGTATCGACGAGGGCGCCGGCTGGCGAGCGCCACCGACAACTTCAAGCGGGCATGAGGCGAGCATGAGTGCAGATGTAGGTACCGAGCGCACGGGCAATCCTGCAATCGATCCGGCGCAGCGGCGTCGTGCACGCCGTATGCTGGTGCTGCTGTTCGCCGTTTGTGCGGCGCCTGCGGTGGCGGCGTATCTGATGTACTACGTGTTCAAGCCGCAAGGCGGCACGTCGGCATATGGCAAGCTGATCGAGCCACAGCGGCCGTTGCCGGCGTTGGTTGTGCGCGATGACACGACGGGGGAGACGCTGCCGTTGTCGTCGCTCAAAGGCAAGTGGTTGATGATCAGTGCGGACACCGCCGCCTGTGACGAGAATTGTGTGAGCAAGTTGTTCTACATGCGGCAGATCCGCGTGTTGCAGGGCAATGAACGCACGCGCGTCGAGACGGTTTGGCTGGTGACGGACGATGCCCCGGTGTCCGACAAGCTCGACGCCGCGTATGAGGACACGCGTCGTCTGCGCGCCGATCCGGTCGCGCTGGCAGCGTGGCTGCCGACGCAGGACGGGACCGGCCTGCGCGATCACATCTACCTGGTCGATCCGCTGGGTAACCTGATGATGGCGTTCCCAAAGCATGCCGATCCCGGCAAGGTCAAGAGCGATCTGTCCCGACTGCTCAAATGGTCGGGAACGGGTTGAGGAGTGCGCTCCGGCCAACTAACCGAGACCGCGCGCGTCAGCGCCGGACATGACGAAGAACTGACGTAAAACCGATGCTTTACCTTCTGGAACTGGGCTTCATTGGCCTGTGTATCGCGGTGTTGCCGCTCGGCTGGGTGCTGTTGCGCCGCGACGCGAACAAGTACCGCAAACTGGCCTGGGTGACGACATTCCTCACGCTCGATCTGATTATGTTCGGCGGCTTCACGCGGCTCACGGATTCGGGCCTCGGGTGTCCCGACTGGCCGGGTTGCTATGGTACGTCGTCGCCGTTCGCCGCGCATGCGGACATTCACGCCGCGCAGGCGCTGTTGCCTACCGGCCCGGTAACCTTCGTCAAAGCGTGGATCGAGATGGTTCACCGCTATTTCGCGATGGCGGTCGGCGTACTCATCATTGCGCTGATGGTGATGGCCTGGGTCAAGCGGCGTGAGTTGAAGCAGTCGCCCTGGCTCGCCACGGGGTTGTTCTTCCTTGTTTGCGTGCAAGGGGCGTTCGGCGCGTGGACCGTTACGATGAAACTGCAGCCGGTGATCGTCACCACGCATCTGATGTTGGCGCTTACTTTGCTGGGGTCGCTCGGGTGGCTGGCGTCACGCCAGATGCCGCTCGCCAGCGTCGCGGCCGACCCGGGTGCCTTGCGCTGGCGTTGGGCGGCGCTTGTCGGACTGGCGTTGCTGGTGTTCCAGATTGCGCTTGGCGGGTGGGTGAGCACCAACTACGCCGTGCTCGCGTGTACCGACTTCCCGACGTGTCAGGGCCAGTGGGTGCCGCCGATGGACTTCCATAACGGCTTCAGGCTCTGGCGCGCTTTGGGCAAAACCGCCGGCGGCGAGGCGATTCCGATGGACGCACTCGTGGCGATCCATTGGGTGCACCGAACGTTCGCCGTGGTGGTGGTGCTGTATCTGGCCTGGCTGGCGAGCCGATTGCGGCGTCATGCAGCGCTCAGAAAGCCGTCGATACTGGTATTGATCCTGGTGCTGGTGCAATTCGCGACCGGATTGTCGAACATCGTTTTCCAATGGCCGTTGCTCAATGCCATCGCCCATAACGGCGGGGCGGCGGTCCTGTTGCTTTTGCTCGTTATGTTAAACTACCGCATTCGCGCCGCCAGAACGGCGTCCGTTACGGTCGGCCTTGCAGATCAGGCCGATCTTCCGGCGGCCCGCCAGAAGCCCCTCCCAGCAGCGGAGCCGGCAGCCGCACCACTCGCTGGCGCCCCGACTGGCTCGGCGTAGCGCATTGCCTCTGAGTGTATGAAAAGCACGACCCTTCCCCATCCGCCGGCTAGCCGTATCGCACAATACTGGGCGTTGACCAAGCCCCGTGTGACGCAGCTCGCCGTCTTCTGCGCCGTGATCGGCATGTTCCTGTCGACACGCGGCATGGTGCCGTGGCAGGTGCTGATCGGCGGCACCATCGGTATCTGGCTGCTCGCCGGGTCCGCCTTCGCCGTGAATTGCCTGATCGAGCAGCGTGTCGACGCGCTCATGCGCCGCACGGCGTGGCGCCCGTCCGCCCGTGGCGAGATCGCACCGTGGCAGATCGTTGTCTTCTCGACGATCCTCGGCGCGGCCGGCATGGCGGTGCTTTATACGTACACCAATGCGCTCACGATGTGGCTCACGCTCGCCACGTTCGTCGGCTATGCGCTGATCTACACCATCATCCTCAAGCCTTCCACGCCGCAGAACATCGTGATCGGCGGTGCGGCGGGGGCCATGCCGCCAGCGCTGGGGTGGGCGGCCGCCACCGGTGCCGTGCCGGCCGATGCGTGGATTCTGGTGCTCATCATCTTCGTCTGGACGCCGCCGCACTTCTGGGCACTTGCCCTCTATCGCCGCCAGGATTACGTGAATTCGGGACTGCCGATGTTGCCGAACACGCATGGGGAGAAATACACGCGTCTGCAGATCCTGCTCTACAGTGTGGTGCTGTTCGCGGTGTCGCTGCTGCCGTTCGCCCATCGCATGAGCGGCTACCTCTATCTGGTCTCGGCGGTTGTGCTCTCGGGCATCTTCCTCGGCTACGCGATCAAGCTGTGGCGCAATTATTCCGATGCGCTCTCGCGTTCGATGTTCCGCTATTCGATCGTCTACCTGTCGCTGCTGTTTGCGGCGTTGCTGGTCGACCATTACGTCCAGATCTTCCTGCTCGGCTGACCTTCGGCCGTCGCGGGCATCCTGAAGACAGGCGCGTGACGGCATGCTCGGCCGGCGCGCCTGTTGTACGTCCGGAAGGCGCCTTTCCATACGTTTTGAGGTCATTCGTTCATGAATCAGGCTGTGAATCGCTTGCGTCGCGCAACGCTGCTCATGGGGCTCACCGTGCTTCTCGCCGCGTGCGGCAAGGCCGGCCCGTCGTTCCAGAGTCTCGACATCACCGGGAACAAGGAATTCGCACAGGACTTTTCGTTGCAAGACCCCCAGGGCAAGACGCGCACGCTCGCCGATTACAAGGGCAAAGCCGTGGTGATGTTCTTCGGCTACACGCATTGTCCCGACGTGTGCCCGACCACGATGGCCGAACTCAATCAGGTCATGCAGAAGCTCGGCCCGGATGCGCAGCGCGTGCAGGTCATTTTCGTGACCGTCGACCCGCAGCGCGACACACCGGCGCTGATGGGCCAATACGTGCCCGCGTTCAACCCGGCCTTCGTGGGCCTTCGTCCGGCCGACGACGCTGCGCTCAAGGAAGTCACCAAGGCGTTCCGCGTGGTGGTCAACAAGGTCGAAGGCTCAACGCCGACGAACTACACCATCGATCACACCGCCGGCATCTACGTCTTCGACCCGAGCGGCCAGTTGCGTCTGTTCATGCGTCCGGACGAGTCGGTCGACGCAATGGCCAAGGATCTGAAGACGCTGCTGAGTTGAGCCAAGCCCGCGCATTGCGTCAAGGCGGTTGGGTAGACGTGCACGGCATAAAAAATCGCGCCCCTTGGGGCGCGATTTTTATTTCCGCTTTGCTCGTATCGAGCAGGCGGGTCAGGCTCAGTTGCCTTCCTGGCTGCGGCGTTCGAGGTCGTCATGCGCTTCGAACCACATCACGTTGATGATGCCGAACGCGAGTGCGAGGCCAAGGCCGAGAATCCAAGAGAAGTACCACATGTCGTGACTCCTTGATCAGTACATCGTGTGCGGGTTGTCGTTGACCGTCTCGAGCGTCACGCGGCCACGGATCACGCGATACACCCAGCCGGTGTAAAGCAGGATGATGGGCAGGAAGATCACCACGGCGATCAACATGATCTGCAGCGTGAGCTGGCTCGATGTGGCGTCCCAGACGGTCAGGCTGCTGCCGGGGGCCGTGGCCGAAGGCATCACGAACGGGAACATCGAGAAGCCGGCGGTGAGAATGATGCCGGCCATCATCAGCCCGGTGACCACGAACGTCCAGGCGTAGGCGCGGCTGGTCGCCAGCCCTGCGGCAAGCAAGGCGCACAGGCAGGCGACGACCGGTGCCGCGATCATCCACGGATAGGTGTGATAGTTCGTCAGCCACAGGCCGGGGCCGGTCGTGACCTGCTTCAGGAGCGGGTTGGCCGGCGAGTCGGTCGGACCCATCTGCGTGATGGCGAAGCCGTCGACATGCGTGGCGACGAGCACACCCGCAACGAGGAACAACAGCAGCGTGCCCAGCGCGGTGATGCGCATAATGCGTCCGGCGCGCTCGGCCACGATCGGATCGGCCTTCATGCGCAGATGCGCGGCACCGTGCGTGAGCAGCATCAGCAGGCTCACCAGACCGCACAGGAGTGCGAACGGATTGAGCAGGGCCCAGAACGAGCCGGTGTACGTCGAGCGCATGATGTTGTCGAACGAGAACGGCAGGCCGAGCAGCAGGTTACCGAAGGCCACACCGAAGACCAGCGACGGCACCACGCTGCCCACGAACAGCGCCCAGTCCCATGAATTGCGCCAGCGTGCGCTCGGCAGCTTGTTGCGGTAGTCGAAGCCCACCGGACGCAGGAACAGCGCGAAGAGCACGAGCAGCATGGCCCAATACAAGCCTGAGAACGCGGCGGCGTAGACGAGCGGCCAGGCGGCGAACATGGCGCCACCCGCTGTCACGAACCAGACCTGGTTGCCCTCCCAAGTGGGGGCAACGGTGTTGATGATGACGCGGCGCTCGGCGTCGGTCTTGCCCAGGAACGGCAGCAGCGTGGCTGTGCCCATGTCGAAGCCGTCGAAGAAGGCGAAGCCGATCAGCAGCACGCCGATGAGCACCCACCAGATCAGCTTGAGTACGGTGTAATCGATCATCATGATATGGTTTCTCCCTGACGATCAGACCGAAGTCGCCGGACGCTCGCCCGCGATGGCGGCACCGTCCGGACCTTCCGTCTCGAAGTGGTAGCGGCCGGTATGCAGCGACGACGGGCCGAGCTTGACGTACTTGACCATCAGGAACATTTCGATGACGAGCAGCGCGGTGTAGAAGATGATGAAGCCCGCGAGGCTCATGTACAGGTCGCTCGCGGAGAGCGACGAGGTCGAGAGGTGCGTCGGCAGAATGCCTGCGATGGTCCAGGGCTGCCGGCCCATTTCGGCAACGATCCAGCCGAATTCGGCGGCGAGCCACGGCAGCGGAATCGCCCACACCGTCCAGCGCAGGAACCATGCCGAGCGCGGTTTGAGCAGACGACGGCGCGCGCACAGCCAGAAGGCCCACAGGAACGTGAAGAGGAACAGGAAGCCCAGCCCGACCATGATACGGAACGACCAGAACACGGGCGCTACCGGCGGAATCGTATCGTTGGCCGCCATGAGGATCTGCTCCGGCGTGGCGTCGACAACGTTCGGCGTGTACTTCTTGAGCAACAGGCCGTAGCCGAGATCGTCCTTGTATTTGTCGAACTCGGCGCGCACGGCCGGCGACGGGTCGCCGCTGCGCAGTTTCTCAAGCGCTGCGAAGGCCAGCATGCCGCGCTGAATGTTCTCCTTGTGCTCGTCGCGAAGTTGCGTGAGACCGATCACCGGTGTGTCGATCGAGCGGGTCGCGATCAAGCCCATCACCCAGGGAATCTTCACCGCGTAGTCGGTACGCGCTTCTTTCTGGTTCGGGAAGCCGAACAGCGTGAACGATGCGGGCGGCTTGGCCGTTTCCCATTCGGCTTCGATCGCGGCGAGCTTGACCTTTTGTACTTCGCCCGTGGTGTAGCCCGATTCGTCGCCCAGCACGATGACCGACAGCGTCGAGGCCAGACCGAAGCCGGCCGCGACGGCGAAGGAACGCAGCGCGAACGGTACGTCACGGCGCTTGAGCAGATACCAGGCAGAGATGCCGAGCACGAACATGGCGGCGGTCACGTACCCGGCCGAGAGCGTGTGCACGAACTTCACCTGCGCAACCGGGTTGAAGATCACGTCCCAGATGCTGCTCAGCTCCATGCGCATGGTTTCGTAGTTGAAGTGCGCCCCGACCGGATTGTTCATCCAGCCGTTGGCCACGAGAATCCACAGCGCCGAGAGGTTCGAGCCCAACGCCACCGCAAACGTGGTTGCAAGGTGGCCAATGCGCGAGAGCTTATTCCAGCCGAAGAAGAACAGCCCCACGAACGTGGCTTCGAGGAAGAACGCCATCAGCCCTTCGATCGCGAGCGGCACCCCGAAAATGTCACCGACGTAGTGCGAGTAGTACGCCCAGTTGGTACCGAACTGGAATTCGAGCGTAAGCCCTGTGGTCACGCCCATCGCGAAGTTGATCAGGAAGAGCTTGCCCCAGAACTGGGTCATGTCCTTGTAGATGTGCTTGCCGGTCATCACATAGACCGACTCCATGATGACAAGCAGCCACGACAGGCCCAACGTGAGTGGGACGAACAGGAAGTGATACAGCGCCGTTATGGCGAACTGCAAGCGCGAGAGGTCAACGACTTCGCTACTGATCATGGCGGACACCTTGACTTGGGGTGGGGGATGGCGCTTCTACGGCTTGCGGCCCGATCAGGGCGCGGGCCACGACGTCCGGTGGCAGTTGCATGTGCTTGGCCATCGGCGCGTCGAAGAACGCGTGCTTCAGGATGAACAGGAGTACGACCTTGATCGCAAGGACGATCAGGATCTCGAACATGAAACGGGAAGGGCGGTTGCGCCAGCGCTTGATCACCCAGGCGGGCAGAGCGGCGAAGGCGGAGCGCGACGCCGCGACCGGTGCGGTGGCGGCGGGAGGCTTCAGACTGCTAGGAGATTGGGTGTCCATCCGTGACGGCTCCTGGCGTCGCAAAGTCGGGGTGTTGGAAGCAGCGTCGACTTTCGGCGCATTTTGCCTTATCGCATGAAAATGTCAAACCGCAGCGCGGGGGCGGATGACACGCAGATGACGCCAGTTCGAAGCGGTTCTGCGACCCCGAAAGGCGGCAGACCATGAGCGGATTCGAGACAAGGGTTCGGCGCAGCGAACGGCCCCCGGGCCGTCCTTCGCACGCAGCATGACCACGTACTCATTCATTCTAACGACACGTCCTCCGGGCGACCTTGCGATGCATCAAGTCAGGTGCAAATCACGGGTGAACTTTCGAAGTCCAACAAAAAAAGCCCCGTGAGTTTTCACGGGGCTTTGGGTCTCGGCGAGCGATGCCCGAGGGCGATCAACCGGGGCATGCGGCCATTTGCCGCGTTGCCATCGTCGATCGGATCGACGCATCACGCATAGGCTTGCAGCGCGCCTTTCATTTTCTTCATCGCGGCGACCTCGATCTGGCGGATGCGCTCGGCGGACACGCCGAACTCGTCTGCGAGTTCGTGCAGCGTGGCGCCGCCGCTGCCGTCGTCGGCGACCGCCAGCCAGCGCGCTTCGATGATGCGACGGCTGCGCGGGTCGAGGCGAGCGAGTGCCGTTTGCAGGCCGTCGCTTTGCAGCGTGTCGCGCTCGCGCGCGGCGATCACGGCGGTCGGCTCCTGATGCGAGTCGGCCAGGTAAGCGATGGGCGCGAAGCTCGCGCTGTCGCCATCGTCGCTGTGGCCTTCGAGGGCGATATCGCCACCCGACATGCGCGTCTCCATCTCGATGACGTCCTCGCGCTTGACGTTCAGATCGCGGGCGACCTGATCGATCTCTTCCGGCGTGAACGCATGCAGGCCTTGCTTCTGACTGCGCAGATTGAAAAACAGCTTGCGCTGGGCCTTGGTCGTAGCGACCTTGACCGTGCGCCAGTTGCGCAGCACGTATTCGTGAATCTCAGCCTTGATCCAATGCATGGCATACGACACGAGTCGCACGCCCTGGGTCGGATCGAAGCGCTTGACCGCCTTCATCAGGCCAATGTTGCCTTCCTGGATCAGATCGGCGTGCGGCAGACCGTAGCCGAGGTAGTTGCGCGCGATCGACACCACCAGACGCAAGTGCGAGAGCACGAGCTGACGGGCGGCTTCAAGGTCTTCGTTGTCGCGCAGACGCTTGGCGAGCGATTGCTCTTCCTCGGCGGAAAGCAGGGGAATGCGATTGACAGCTTGGATATAGCTGTCGATATTGCCCAGACTGCCCGGCAGCATCAAGGCCGACGGGGCGAGAGCGAGGGCACGCGAAGTCGGCGCCGTGCCGGTGGCCGGCGTCGTCGGATGCAAAGTGGCGGCAGTACTCAAGTGGTGGACTCCTGGTTAGCCTCTGGGGAAATATTTTAGCACTCTCTCCAGAAGAGTGCTAAAGACGTTAGAACCCTTGCCGGACGGGAAGTTTCCGGTGTCTCGGGGTTTTCCAGCAACCGCCATGAAACGAGCGAAGTCATCGGCGCAAACGTCGCGTGGATGGTGTAAATTTCAACCCACGCCGCGCGCGTTTGGGGGCGATGAAGATGGGAGATCAACATGGCTGGGAAGCATATCGACGCGGTACGTGAACGCGAATCGGCGCGCTTTGACGCGATGGTCGAGGGCGACGTTGAGCAACTCGACGCACTCCTGGCCGACGGTCTTCATTACGTTCATTCGAACGGCAAACGCGAAACCAAACGCGAATTTCTCGACGCGCTCACCTCGGGGCGCCGCCGTTACCTGGACATCGATATCCGGGCTCAGGAACTGCGCCAGTTCGGCAACACCGTTGTCGTCACCGGCAAGCTGAAGGTGGAACTGGAAACGGCGACCGGCTCGCTCGAATCGCAAATGGCCTATACGGCGGTACACGTGCTCGAGGCCGACGAATGGCACCTCATCTCATGGCAGGCGACCCGCATGGCGTCCGCCGACTGAGCCCCAGCCGGGCCACGCCCGCCGACCGAGCATGCGACGATCTTCCTCGTCACTTGCAAGGCGTCTTCTCAAAGTTAGTGGATAAGACTGACTTTCGGGATGAAATGTTCCGAAAAATTACAATAATTTTCGATTTCAGCGTTTCTTGCTGACTTCCGGCCGAATGGCGTGATGAAGTGACCGAATAGCGTTCGAGTGCCGGCGCGCGAGGCCGGCTTCCCTCATGCGACGCGTCCGAGCGCCTGACGAACCACCTCGACTTGCCGGGCGATGGGGGATGGCACGGGGACGTCGCCGGCCAACACGGCTTCGATCCATCGTGCCGTTGCGGGGGCGTCGGCAGTCGGCAGCGTCGGAGGAACGCCCGTGGTGCCTTCCTCCGCGGCTTGCCACAGCCGGTATGCGCCGTCGGAAAAGCCATCGATGGCTGCCTGACGACGGGCATCCGCGACCGGTTCGCCCTCCGTGCCGCGCGCGAGCAGTACCCCCGGCGCCGGGCTGTTGGCCACGTCGCCGAACATCTCGCTGAGCGTTTCCCGATATTCCGGGTGTGTGTAATTCACGAGCCGCAATGCGGGGCCGGCAAACGGTTGCAGCAGCTTCACCACGGTGTGCCCGGAGTTGCGCACGCCCAGCGCCGCACGCATTTCCAGCAGCCGCTCCAGCGCCGGCGAAAGTACGGCAATCGGTAGATAAGCGACGCGACGTGTCCGCAGCGCGGCTTCCGCCTCGGCCGCCGTTTGGCAGGCGGCGTGGCCCAGCGCGGCAAAGATCGCCTGCGTGCCGACGCGATTCGCGCCGCTGTGATGCTGGCCATGCGCGAGCACCGGAATGCCCTCGCGCGCAAGCAGCAACGCGAGCAGCGGCGTGAGATTCGGTTGTTTGCGCGCGCCGTTGTAGCTGGGCAGCAGGACCGGCGGCGGGGCGTCGGCAGGCGCGACCAGCGGTGTGAACGTTGCATGCGCGGCGTCGAGCATCGCCCGCAGTTCGACGGGCGTCTCGCCCTTGATGCGATAGGCGATCAGCACACCGCCCAGTTCTGCAGGGGCCACACGTTCGGCGAGGATGGCGTCGAACAAGGTCCGCGTCTCGTCGGCGTTGAGCGCGCGCGCGCCTTTCGCCCCTCGGGCGATGATTTTGAGCAGTGGCGCGCAGGCAAATGGGGCGGCAGAGGTCATGAAACGTCGGAGTCGGTGTTCGGTGGGCTGTGGGGCGGCGCTGCGACGACCCGGCAGGCAGAGACTTGCCCATCATACGCAATCCGGTGTCCTTGAGGCCAGCGCTTGCAGTACCATTTCGTGCTCAGGCGCGACGCCCGAGGCGGGTTGACCGCGCCGCGTCATTCAAAATTCTGCATTCGAGGTTAGTCATGTCCACGCTGTACAGTTATTTCCGCAGTTCCGCCGCGTATCGTGTACGGATCGCGCTGAATCTGAAGGGACTCGAATACGATACCGTGCCGGTGCACCTGGTGCGTGACGGCGGCGAGCAGCTCAAACCGGCGTACCGCGCGCTCAATGTCAATGGCTTGGTGCCGACCTTCGTCGATGGCGATGCCAACATTCATCAGTCGCTGGCCATCATCGAATATCTGGAAGATGTCCATCCGACGCCTGCGCTTTTGCCCGCCGATCCGGTGGCGCGTGCCCAGGTGCGGGCGCTGGCGCTCGACATCGCCGCCGACATCCATCCGATCGACAACCTGCGCGTGCTGCGTTACCTCAAACACGAACTGGGGGTGACCGACGCACAGAAGAATGCGTGGTACGCACATTGGGTCGTGGAAGGTTTTACGGCACTTGAAGCCCGGCTGGCCGCCCAGTCCGCTCGGGGCGCGTTCGCGTTCGGCGATACGCCGACGCTCGCGGACTGCTGCCTTGTGCCGCAGGTCTATAACGCCAGCCGATTCCAGGTGGACATGACGCCATTCCCGCGCATTGCCGCTGTCAACGCACATTGTCTGACGCTCGACGCATTCCGCCGTGCTGCGCCCGAGGCGCAACCCGACGCCGAATAGGCGAGGCGGCACACGATGCTGGATCCGGCTTTCTGGCGAGGCATGGCGCTCGGTGGCAGCCTCATCATGGCTATTGGTGCGCAGAATGCTTTCGTGCTGCGCCAGGGCATTTTGCGGCGTCATGTCGGCGTGGTCGTGGCCGTCTGTGCGATATGCGACATGGCCTTGATCGCAGCGGGCGTGGCCGGTATGGGCGGTCTGATCGCCGCCTATCCGCGCTTCCTGACGGCGGTAACATGGGGCGGTGCGGCGTTCCTGTTCTGGTACGGCCTGCGTGCCTGGCGAGCGGCCTTTCGCGGTGCGAGCGCGTTGCAGGCCGACGGTAGTCGTGCCGCCACGCAGGCGATGACTTGGCAACGAGCGTTGGTGCTCGTGTTGATGCTCTCGTTGCTCAATCCTCACGTCTATCTCGACACGGTGATTCTGCTGGGCGGTATCGGCGCGCGTGAGGCGCCGCCTGGCAACGTCTGGTTCGCCTCGGGTGCGATGACGGCCTCCGTCCTGTGGTTCTGCACGCTCGGCTATGGCGCGCGCGTGCTCGCGCCCCTGTTCTCGCGTGCCCGTGCGTGGCAGATCCTCGATGGCATTGTCGGCACGATGATGTGGGGACTTTGCGCGGGGCTCGTCGTCCAACAGTGGTAACGCCCGGTTCGCCCGCAGCGATATTTCACGCTGCCTGAAAAACCAACGGCCCGTCACTTCGCGTGGACGGGCCGTTGGCAGGGTGGCCGACGTTTGGGTTGGCGTCGCCCGTTGCCCTTATCCGAGCAGGGCGTCGGCGAATTCGCGAGCGGAGAACGGCTGCAAATCTTCAACCTTCTCGCCTACGCCGATGAAATACACCGGCACCGGGCGCTGACGCGCGATCGCCGCGAGAATGCCGCCCTTGGCGGTGCCGTCGAGCTTGGTCACGATCAGCCCGGTGAGTTGCAGCGCGTCGTCGAACGCCTTGACCTGCGCGAGGGCGTTTTGTCCCGTGTTGGCGTCGATCACGAGCAGTACCTCGTGCGGCGCACCCTCGGCGGCCTTGCCCAGAACACGCTTGATCTTCTTGAGCTCTTCCATGAGATGCAGTTGCGTGGGCAGGCGCCCGGCGGTGTCGGCCATCACGATGTCGATCTTGCGCGCGCGTGCGGCGTTCACGGCGTCGAACACGACGGCGCCAGGGTCTCCGCCTTCCTGCGAAATCACGGCGACGTTGTTGCGCTCGCCCCAGATCGTCAGTTGTTCGCGCGCCGCCGCGCGGAAGGTGTCGCCAGCCGCAAGCAGTACGGACTGGTGATAGTGCTGGAAGTGCTTGGCGAGTTTGCCGATGCTCGTCGTCTTTCCTGCGCCGTTCACGCCAGCGATCATCACGACCATCGGCGATTCGCGACCGAGTACCAGACTCTGCTCCAGCGGTTGCAGCAATTCGACCAGCAGATCGTGCAGCGCGCGCTTGACCTGTTCGCCTTCGGCCAGCCGTTCGGCTTTGACTTTCTTGCGCAATGCGTCGATCAGGAACGCAGTGGCTTCCACGCCAGCGTCGCTCATCAGCAAAGCGCCCTCCAACTCCTCGAACAGGCTTTCGTCGACCTTCACGCCGACGAAGATGCCCGTGAGGCCGGCGCTCGTCTTCGATAGTCCGGCCTTCAGGCGCGTGAGCCATGAGCGCTTGGCTGCCGATGTCTGGGCAGGCGCAGCGACGATCTCGCCGATGGCGTCACCGTGGGCATCCGTCACGACGATGGGCGCCCGCGCTGCGGGCGTTGCGATCGGCTCGGCGAGCGTAGGCGCAGGCTGCGCAGCAGGCCCGGGCGTTGGGACGTTCACCGGTGCGGGCTCGGAATGCGCCGCGTTTTCTACGGAGCTGGCGAGCGCAAGCGCGTCGGCCGGAGCGGCCGCAGGTGTGGCGTAAGCCGGTGGGGTCGCGGGTGACGAAGCGTTGGGCTGGGCCTGCGGGGCGTCGGAGCTCGCCGCGTCGCGCTCGAGCGTCACGCCCGACGACGCCGGCCATTTCGGCGTTTCAGGTGTTTCCGGTGTTTCCGGTGCTTGAGGTGCTTGAGGTGCTTCCGGCGATTTCGTTGAAGGCGCCGGAGCGGCCGCCGCAGCGGGTTCAACGGTATTACCGGACTCGACGGACTCGATGGACTGGACGGATTCCGGCGACTCGGCCGATGCGGGACTCGTCTCGGCGGCTTTGCTGCCGCCCGACTTGAAGCGCTTGAAGAAGCTGAACATGGGGTGAAGAACTCGACGTGAGCGCACGCGATGGGCATGCGTCTGTGATTTGTCCTGCCATTCGCGCCGCACAAAACGCCCTACAATGGGCGGGTCGTTGTTTCCGACGCGGGAAATGCGACGTATTTTATCAGACGCGAATCAACGTCCAGTACGGGCGAAAGGGGATCCATGACGGGAACCATGCGCTGGCGACATGCCTTTGCCGGGCTGGCCTTGGCCGGTGTGATGAGCCTTGGCCATGCGGCCGAGGCGACCGGCAGCAAAACGACGGATAACACGTCGGAATTCACGCTATCGAACGGACTTCGGTTGATCGTGCGCGAAGACCACAGGGCGCCGACCGTGGCCCATGTGGTCTGGTACCGCGCCGGCTCGCTCGACGAGTTCAACGGCACCACGGGCGTCGCCCACGTGCTGGAGCACATGATGTTCAAGGGCACGAAAACGGTCGGGCCCGGCCAGTTCTCGCGTCAGGTTGCGGCGTTGGGCGGTCGTGAGAACGCATTCACCAGCAAGGACTATACGGGTTACTTCGAGCAGACGGAGAAGTCGCGTCTACCGGAGATGATGCGTCTCGAGGCCGACCGCATGGCCAATCTCACGCTCTCTGGCGACGAGTTCGCAAAAGAGATACAGGTGGTCATGGAAGAGCGCCGTCTTCGCACGGACGATCAGCCGCGCGCATTGCTCTACGAGCAATTGATGGCGTCGGCACTCGTCGCCAATCCGTACCGTCGCCCGATCGTCGGCTGGATGGACGATCTTCAGCACATGACCGTTCAGGACACGCGCGACTGGTATGCGCGATGGTACGCGCCGAACAATGCCGTGGTGGTCGTGAGTGGCGACGTGGAGCCTGCGCAAGTCAGGCAACTCGCCGAGAAGTACTACGGACCGATCAAGCCGCATGCATTGCCGGAGCGCCGTGCGCAGAACGAGCCGGCGCAAATGGGCGTGCGCCGGGTGTTCGTGAAGGCGCCGGCCGAGAATCCGAACGTGATGCTCGCGTGGCGTGCGCCGCGTCTGACCGATGTCGAGAAGGATAACGATGTCTACGCGCTGCAAGTGCTCGCCGCCGTGCTGGACGGCTATGGCAATGCACGCCTGACGAGCCGTCTCGTGCGTGAGCAGCGCATCGCGAACGATGTCGGCGCGAGCTATGACGGTGTTGGCCGTGGTCCGCAGTTCTTCATCCTCGACGGCACACCCGCGCAAGGCAAGACCCCCGAGCAGATCGAGAAGGCGCTGCGCGCGCAGGTGGCCGACATTGCGGCGCATGGCGTGACGGCCGCCGAACTCAAGCGCGTGAAGGCGCAGGTGGTGGCCTCCCAGATCTACAAGCGAGACTCGGTGTTCGGGCAGGCGATGGAAATCGGCCTGAACGAAATGTCGGGGATCTCGTGGCGGCAGATCGATCGCATGCTGGAAAAGGTGAAAGCGGTGACGCCAGCACAGGTGCAGGCGGTGGCTGGCAAGTATTTCGGCGACGAGTCCTTGACCGTGGCGACGCTGGTGCCGCAGCCGATCGACGAAGCGACACGCAAGCGCCGCGCCCAAGGGGCGCAAGACCTGAAGAACATGCGCTGAGAGGGCCACACGATGATGAAAATTTCCGCACGTTTGCGTGCGTTCTGCTTGCCTGCCCGTACGGGGCTTCTGGCGTGCGTGGCGGCAGGCGCCCTGATCGCCGCCGTGCCGCTGTCCGCCCGCGCGGCGCTGCCGATCCAGCGTTGGATCGCGCCGTCCGGGGCCAAGGTGCTGCTCGTGGAGAGCCGGTCGATCCCGATGATCGACCTGAACATCGATTTCGATGCTGGCAGCCGCTACGATCCGCCGGGCAAGGCTGGGTTGGCATTGCTCACGGCGGGCTTGCTTGACGCTGGCGCAGCCGCGGCGGCAGGGCGTCCCGCGTTGAGCGAGGCGCAGATTGCCGACCGCTTTGCCGACGTTGGGGCGATGGAGGGGACGAGTGCCGGACGCGACGCTGCGACCGTCACCGTGCGCACGTTGTCGTCGGCGGCCGAGCGCGATGCCGCGCTGGGGACGGTGGCGCAGTTTCTCCAACATCCCACGTTCCCCGACGCCGTACTCAAGCGCGAAACGGCGCGCCTGTCATCGGCGATTGCGGAGTCCGACACGAAGCCCGAGGCGATCGCGGCGAAGGCATTTCGCAGTGCGATCTACGGTCGGCATCCCTATGGCGTGAGCCCGACGGTGGCCAGCGTGAACGCCGTGACGCGCGACGATCTGCTGCGCTTCTACCGCGACATGTACAGCCCGAAGCGGGCCGTCGTCACGATCGTTGGCGACATCGATCGCGCGCAAGCGGAGAAGCTCGTCGCCACGCTCATCGACGCCATGCCGGCCGGGGTGACGCCCCCGGCGATGCCGGCCGTCGCGCCGCTGCGCAGTGCTGTGCAGATCGATTTGCCGCACCCGGCAGAGCAGGCGCATATCGTGACGGGACAGGCGTCGGTGGCCCGTAGCGACCCCGATTACTTCCCGTTGCTCGTGGGGAACTACGTGCTGGGCGGCGGCGGGTTCGTATCGCGCTTGACGGCGGAAGTGCGTGAGAAGCGCGGTTTGACATACGGCGTGTCGAGCGGGTTTTTGCCGCAGTTGCAGGAGGGGCCGTTCGAGATCAGTTTGCAGACGCGGCGCGAGCAAGCGCGCGAAGCGCTCACGGTGGTGCGTCAAACGCTCGCCAGGTTCGTGCAAGATGGGCCGACCGACGCTGAGATGCAGGCCGCGAAGGACAACCTGACCAATGGATTTCCGCTGCGCCTCGACAGCAACCGCAAGCTGCTGGCGAACGTGGCCGCGATTGGCTTCTACAATCTGCCGCTGGACTATCTCGACACGTGGACGAGCAAGATCGAAGCCGTGACCGCCGCGCAGGTGAGGGACGCCTTTGCGCGTCACGTGCAGCCGGACCGGCTTGTCACCGTCGTGGTGGGACCGAGTGGTGTCTTCGATGCAGCGAGCGCGGCCACCGCGCCGCCGGGGAGCAAGCCTGCGGCACGCACGCCCACGAAATGATCGTTGCAGGGGTCCCCGGCCGTAGCGCCGATCGAATTACGGCACCGGAGATTCCCGGTGCCGTTTTTTTCGTTTTTTTGATCGGGCGACGATAGACCCAGAGGCGCGGCGCGGTCTCAGCGAAGAATGCGCCGACGCAGTAGCACCAGCGCCACGATGAACCCGGCGATTGCGTAGACGGCGAGCGCGCCAGCGTGCAGCCACGGCAGATCGATGGGGCGTCCGAGCATGGCTGGGCGAATCAGGGCGACGGCGTGCGCCAGGGGTAACCACTCCGTCACATGACGCGCCGCCGCCGGGAGTTGCGCCAACGGGAAGAACACCCCGGAGAGAAGCAGCATCGGGGTCATCACCAGCGTCTGATAGAACATGAAGAAGTCGTAGCTCGGCGCGAGCGCTGTCATCACCATTGCCAGGCTCGCGAATGCCAGTCCCGCCAGCACGACCGCTGGCAGCACGATCGGCAGGGCGTCGAGGCGTGCATAACCGAGCACGCTTGCCACCAGCAGGATGGCAAGCCCCGAGAGCACGGCCTTGCTGGCGGCCCACACGACTTCACCGAGCACCACGTCGCCCAAGGTGAGCGGCGTGTGCATGAGCGCCTCCCACGTGCGTTGTACGTGCATGCGCGAGAAGCCCGAGTACATTGACTCGAAGCTGGCAGAGAACATCACGCTGGAGCCGACGGTGCCTGCGGCGAGAAACGCGATGTATGAGGTGCCATCGACTTCGCCGACCATCATGCCGAGTCCGAATCCCAGACCGAAGAGATAGATCATCGGGTCGGCCAGATTGCCGAAAATCGACGCGATCGCGAGCTTGCGCCAGACGAGGAAGTTACGCCGCCAGACGCCCATCCAGGGCGTGGCGCCCGGGAGATAGCGCGGCGCCTCGGGGCGGTGTCCGGGTGGCGCGCCCGCCATCGAGACGTCGGCGCCCACGCGGTCCGGTGGACGGCCGGGCGTGTGAGCGTCGTGATCAGTCATCGCGCATCTCCCGTCCGGTGAGTTTTAGGAAAACGTCTTCCAGATTGGCGCGCCGGTGGAGATAGCGCACGCCTGGCTGATCCTGCAGCGCGCTCACGACCGGAGACGCATCGCGCACGTAGCAGAAGTGCGTCTCGCCGCTCGTTTCGATGCGCTCGGCCAACGGCGCCAGTCGGGTGAGCAGGGCGGGCGGTACTTCGCCGAACAGCTCGACGACGTCGCAACCGATTTCACGCGCGACGAGTTCAGGGGGCGTGCCCTCGGCGATCTTGCGGCCGGCGTCGATCACGCACAGGCGATGGCATAGGCGTTCGGCTTCTTCCATGAAGTGTGTGGTGAGCAGAATCGTCTTGCCCTCGTTCATCAGCGATTTGAGTCGCTCCCAGATCAGGTGCCGTGCCTGCGGATCGAGGCCAGTGGTGGGCTCGTCAAGCACCAGCAGATCGGGGTTGTTGACGAGAGCACGAGCGAGCGTGAGGCGGCGTTTCATGCCGCCCGAGAGTTGGCCGACGCGGGCATCGGCCTTCGATTCGAGGCGCGCAAACGCGAGCAGGGCGGGCACGCGCTCCCGGAGGGCGGCGCTGGAGAGTCCGAAATAACGGCCGAAGACGGCGAGATTCTCGCGCACGGTGAAATCGGGGTCCAGGTTGTCGAATTGGGGCACGACACCCACGCGGCGTCGCGCCTCTGGTGCCATTCGCGGGACAGGCATGCCGCCGAGGCGGATGTCACCGCTGTCGGGCGTGACCAGGCCCAGCAACATACGTAATGTGGTGGTCTTCCCCGCCCCATTCGGACCCAGCAGGCCGAAGCACTCGCCCGGCGCGACACGCAGCGACAGGTGATCGACCACGGGACGGCCGTCGTAGGCCTTGCACAGATCTGTGACTTCGATGGCGGCATCGGTCATGACGAATCAGCCGGTCTCCGGTTGAGTGGCGAGGCGCTTCGCCTGTGCAGCACCGCCGCATTGGCGCACGCGCATTCGCCGGGATTGACGTATGGCCGCGTGCGTTGGGTGCCCGTATGGGGCAGGTGCCGCGGGCGATGTGGTATGTTTCGCCTCAACAATGTAGCGTGAATTGCGATGATTTTGGATTCCTGGCGTGCGCAGCGGCGCGCGCGATCTCATTTTTGCACGGACGGAGATGCCTCCGGCAGCGTTGCGCCACGGGGGGCGATATGAAGTCCGGTTCGGGAAATGTGGCACGGGGCGCGCCGCAGCAGGTGCGCATCATTGGCGGTCAGTGGAAGCGTACGCCACTGCCGGTGCCGCCGGGCGACGGTTTGCGGCCCACGCCCGACCGCGTTCGGGAAACGCTGTTCAACTGGCTTGGGCAGGACCTGAGCGGCATGCAATGCCTCGACGCGTTTGCCGGCAGCGGCGCGCTGGGATTCGAGGCGGCCTCGCGTGGCGCCGCCCGGGTGCTGATGATCGAGCAGGCTGCACCGGCCGCTCGGCAATTGCGCGCCAACCAGGCCAAGCTCGGGGCCAGCCAGATCGAGATCGTGCAGGCCGATGCCAGGCGTCTGATAACCACACTCTCGCCTGGGGTTTTCGACGTGGTGTTTCTCGATCCGCCGTTTGCGAGCGGCTGGCTGAGCGACTTGCTGGCCCCTGCCGCCCGTCTGCTCGCCCCGAACGGGGTGATCTACGCCGAATCGGACGTCGCGCTGGAGGACGAGGCGCTTGCCGCGCTCGGCCTTGGATGTGTGCGACGGGCGAAAGCTGGAGCGGTGCATTATCATTTGCTTGAATCGATTCAAAAAATCTAGAGACCACAATGAACAAGTACGCAGCACCGGCCCCCAGCCGCGAGGAGACGTTGGCATGGTAGTGGCGATCTATCCGGGGACGTTCGACCCGCTGACCCGAGGGCACGAAGATCTGGTCCGCCGCGCGGCCGGGATCTTCGACAAGCTTGTCGTCGGCGTGGCCGATAGCCGAAACAAGAAGCCGTTCTTCACGCTGGACGAGCGTATCGACATTGCGCGTGAAGTACTGGGTCACTATCCGAATGTCAGCGTGGAGGGCTTTTCCGGGCTGCTCAAGGACTTCGTGCGCAAGCATCAGGCCCGTGTGATCGTGCGTGGCCTGCGCGCCGTGTCCGACTTCGAGTACGAGTTTCAGATGGCAGGGATGAATCGCTATCTGCTGCCCGATGTGGAGACGATGTTCATGACGCCGTCCGACCAATATCAGTTCATTTCGGGCACGATCGTGCGCGAGATCGCGCAACTGGGCGGCGACGTCAGCAAGTTTGTGTTTCCTTCCGTCGAAAGATGGCTGATGACGAAAGTCGGCGGCCAGGCGACGAGCGGATAAGTATCGTGTACGCCGGTCCGGGCCTTGCGCTCGGCCGGCGCCGCGATACGGCTGGAGGTGCCGTATGGCCTTGATGATTACCGACGAATGCATCAATTGCGACGTGTGCGAGCCAGAGTGCCCGAACGACGCGATTTCGATGGGGATCGAGATCTACGAGATCGATCCGAACAAGTGCACCGAGTGTGTCGGGCACTTCGATGAGCCGCAGTGCGTGCAGGTGTGCCCGGTGGAGTGCATTCCCATCAATCCGGCGCACGTCGAAACGCCCGAGCAACTGCTCGAGAAGTACACCCACCTGCAAACGGCCAAGACGGCCTGAGCGGCGTCTGGGCCGACCTGACTTCCGGTTCGGTTTGCCTACTTGCCTGGCGTGGCGTGCAGACGCATCATCGCCTTTTCCATCTCGCCCTTGACGACGAGATCGACGATGTCGAGTGAGCGCGACATGGCGTCGTCGATCTGTGCCTGCTCTTCCTTGCGCGGCGGCTTGAGGACGAAGTCCACCACCTGCTGCTGGCTGCCCGCCGGTTGCAGCGTGCGCGGATGCCCGATACCCAGGCGCAGGCGCCAGAACTCGGGCGTCGTCAGATGCGCGGCGATATCCTTCAAGCCGTTGTGCCCCCCGCTGCCGCCGCCACGCTTGAGCTTTACGGTGCCGGGCAGCAGATCGAGTTCGTCGTGCACGACGAGGATTTCGTCCGGCAGAATCTTGTAGAAGCGCGCCAGTGCCACCACCGACTGCCCCGAGCGGTTCATGAAGGTCTGCGGTTCGAGCAGCCACACTTCCTGTCCGGCGATGCGCGCTCTTGCGGCGAAGCCATGGAAGTGCTTCTGGTTCGTGAGCGACGTGCCGCATTGCTGCGCCAGCGCTTCGACGAACCAGAAGCCGGCGTTGTGACGCGTCGCTGTATACTCGGCGCCCGGATTACCGAGCCCTACGATCAGCTTGATCATTTCGGTGTCAGCATTTTGGCGCGCGCCCGATCAGGCACGTGCGCCACCATAAAAAAACCCGCCGGACATGACGTCGCGGCGGGTCTTGCGTCCAGCGTCGCCGCTGAAGGCTGGCGCGGGAGCTTAGGCAGCCGGCGTTTCGCCTGCGGCAGCCGGGGCGGCCGCTTCGTCAGCAGCAGCACCTGCCGGTTGGACGGCTTGTGCGACCACCGGGTTTTCTTGCTCGACGTGCAGCGTGAGCGTCACGCCGGCGGGCAGCTTGACGTCCTTCGCGTGCACCGACTGACCGGCTTCCAGCTTCGACAGATCGACTTCCAGGAATTCCGGCAGCTTGCCCGGCAGGCAGTTGATGTCCAGCTCGTTCACGGTGTGGCTGATCACGTTCGAAGCCAGCTTCACGGCCGGGGCGTTCTCGGCGCCCAGGAAGTGCAGCGGCACCTTCACGTGGATCGACTTGGTCGGGTCGACACGTTGGAAGTCCACGTGCAGAACCAATTGCTTGAACGGGTGGTACTGCACATCGCGCAGCAGCACTTGTTCGGTCTTGCCGGCCACTTCCAGCTCGAGAATCGACGAGTGGAAGGCTTCCTTGCGGAGGGCGTGCCACAGGGCGTTGTGATCGAGTTCGATCATTTTCGGATCGACGTTACCACCGTACACGATGCCCGCGGTCTTACCGGCATTGCGCAGGCGGCGGCTCGCACCCGTACCTTGCAGATTACGCTCAAAAGCGACGACTTTCATAACAACTCCTTGTACTGCCCGCGACCAGGCAGCGATTTCTTCCCGAATCCCGTGCAAAAAACATCGGCTTCAGGAACGACAAAGGCGGGGAGATGCTCCCCGCCGACACAACAACGGCGCCCCACAGGCGCCGTCGCAAAACTTGACCGAACGCTTACTCCGCGAACAGCGACATGACCGAGTCGCCACGACGGATTCGCGAGAACGTCTCGGCGAGCAGATTGGCGCAACTCAACTGGCGGATCTTGCCGCCCTTCGAGTCGTCGCGCAGCGGAATCGTATCCGTGACGACCACTTCGTCCAGTTCCGAGGCGTTGATGCGTGCCGCGGCACCGCCGGAGAGCACCGGGTGCGTGCAATACGCGTAGACCTTCTGCGCACCACGTTCCTTCAGCACCTGTGCAGCCTTGCACAGCGTACCCGCCGTGTCGACCATATCGTCCATGATGACGCAGGTACGGCCATCGACTTCACCGATGATGTTCATCACTTCAGCGACGTTGGCCTTCGGACGGCGCTTGTCGATGATGGCCAGGTCGCAATGCAATTGCTTGGCGAGGGCACGGGCACGCACCACACCGCCGACGTCCGGCGAAACCACCAGCAGGTTTTCGTGGTTCTGCTCACGCACATCGGCCAGCAGCAGCGGCGAGGCGTAGATGTTGTCGACCGGGATATCGAAGAAACCCTGAATCTGGTCGGCATGCAGGTCCATCGTGATGATGCGCTCGACGCCTGCGATTTGCAGCATGTTGGCCACGACCTTCGCCGAGATCGCCACGCGCGCCGAACGGGGGCGGCGATCCTGACGGGCATAGCCGAAATACGGGATGGCAGCGGTGATCCGGCCGGCAGAAGCGCGCTTGAGCGCGTCGACCATGATCATCAGTTCCATCAGATTGTCGTTGGTCGGTGCACACGTCGACTGAAGAACGAAGACGTCCTTGCCGCGCACGTTTTCCTGAATTTCGACCTGAATCTCACCGTCCGAGAACCGGCTCGCCATGGCTTTGCCGAGCGGAATGCCGAGAGTGTCTACGACCGCTTGGGCCAGGGCGGGATTGGCGTTCCCGGTGAATACCATTAGGTTATCACTACTCATCTGGCTGCCTGCGGAACGTTTGGGTGCTGAGACTGTACGACAGAGAAATTGGCAGGGGAGGAAGGACTCGAACCCTCGTATGCCGGAATCAAAATCCGGTGCCTTAACCAACTTGGCGACTCCCCTACACTAACCGATGCCTTTGTTGCGTCGTAGGAAACGCACCAAAGTAAAACTCGTCACGCGAATGCGAACAGCGGGTGTTCGGCCAGACTGGAGGTCACTTGACCGAGCCAGCGCTCCGGCAATCGCTTGCATGCCGCTTCCGCTTCCGCCTTCGTGTCGAATACCGCAAACACGCTGGCGCCGGAGCCTGACATACGAGCCGTGGTGAAGGTGCTGAACCAGTCAATCACCGCAGCGACTTCCGCGTATTCTCGAGTGACCGCTGCCTGCATGTCGTTACGGAAAATTTCATCCGTTTCGAACAGCTTTTTGCTGACGTGCCCGAGAAAGAACGCCATTGTGACGATCTTCGAATCCCTTGTCAACAGAGGATCGCGAAATATTTTGTCGGTTGCGACGTGTACGCGGGGGTTGACCACCAGAAAGTGCCATTGCGGCAGATCCACCGCGTGCAGGTCCTCGCCGAGTCCCTCGGCAAACGCATTGTGGCCGAAAACGAAGAACGGCACGTCGGCGCCGAGCTTCAGGGCGAGCGTCTGGAGTTCGGCGCGCGATAGATTGAGTTGCCACATGCGATTGAGCGCGAGCAGGGTGGTGGCAGCATCGGAGCTGCCGCCCCCGATACCGCCGCCGGCCGGCAGCCGCTTCTCGATGGCGATCTCCACACCGAAGCGCACGCCGCAATGCGCCTGCAGCAGGCGCGCCGCCCGAACCGTGAGATCGGTCTCGGGCGGCACACCCGGCAGCGGGTTTGTGTGCACAATCCGCGCGTCGGCGCGGCGCTCGAAGTGCAGCGTATCCGCCCAGTCGATCAATTGGAAGACGGTTTGCAGTTCGTGATAGCCATTCGGCCGGCGCCCCACGATATGCAGGAACAGGTTCAGCTTGGCCGGGGCCGGGCAGTCACGCAGGATTTCGTACATGGCGATGCAAAACGAGGGTTGGCGAACGCGATGATCGTGGTGATGCGACATCGGTGTCCGTGCGGTGGATCAAGGCGCAAAAGGGCAGGGTCGACGCGATAGGTTCCGAGAAGACGGTCAGACGAGGCACGTCTTCGAATCTCACTCGTCGATGACGAGTCGCACGGCGAGCGGCGAGCCGCCGAGATCGCGCGAGAGATCGATGCGCTTGACTCGCAGCGGCGCGCTATCGAAGAAGGCCTGATAGTCGATCGTCCACCCGTCCTGCTTCAAATGCGTCGGCCGTTGCGTTTGCGGATCGCGCTCGATGCTCGCTGGCGATCCCGGTGCGCTCTGCATGCGCAGCCAGTAACGCAGGCCACCCACCGGCAACGCGAACCCCAGTGCGTCGTTCATGACATCTTCCAGGCGTGGGCCGGTCAGCGGCGCCTTGCCGGGCAGTTCGAGCGACGCACTGCGCGGTGTCTCACGCACGATGGCCTGGGTTTGCCCAAGCGGGTTGAGCAACTGGACGGTCGCGTTTTCGCCATTCTGTTGCCAGTCGAAATTGCCGTAGGTGTTGCGCGCCTCGCCGTTTTGCTCGTAACGCACGGCGAAGCGGCCGCGATAGTGCTCGATGCTGGCACCGGCCGATGGCGCGACGGGCACAGGCGGGGCGAGGCTCGCGCAGCCCGAGGCCAGCACAGCGAGCGCACACGCCAAGGTCAGGGTCACGGCACGGGCCGAACGCGATGCGACCCACGAAAACGGCGCGGCTTGCCGCGCAAACGTCGACATCTTCCGCATTACGGCGCCACGTTGTAGCGTTTCATCGTGGCGCGCAGCGTGTCGTCGTCGCCATCGAGCTTGAACGCTTCACGCCAGGTCTTGCGTGCCTCGTCCTGCTTGCCCGATTCCCACAGCACCTCACCCAGATGCGCGCCGATCTCCGCCTGCGCCTGAATGCCATAGGCGCGACGCAACAGCTCGAGCGCCTGCGCCTTGTCGCCGAGGCGATACTTCAACCAGCCGAGGCTGTCCATGATGTACGGATCTTGCGGCGCGAGTGTCGACGCCTTTTGCAGCAGCTTGAGCGCCTCTGGCAAACGCGTGTTGCGTTCGGTCAGCGAATAGCCCAGTGCGTTGTAGGCCTGCGCGTTGTCCGGCTGCGATGCCATGACACGGCGCATCGCTTTTTCCATGACGTCGTAATGCTTGTTCAGTTCGGCCACCATGCCGTATTGATAAAGCAGGTCCGGATCGTCGGGATGACCTTTGACCTCTACGGCGAGCAGCTTTTCCGCGTCGTCGTAGCGCTTTGCCTTGACGAGCAGGTCCGACTCGGCGCGCTTTAGCGCGAGTTGCTCACGCGGATCGCTGGACTTGATGCCATGCAACAGCGCGCGGCCCTCGTCGACCTTGCCTTGATCGGCGAGCAACTGTGCGCGCCCGATCTGCGCGGGCAGATAGACGTTGCTGTCCTCGCGAATCTGCGAGAGCCACTTGTCGGCGGCCGGATAATCCTTGCGATCCTGCGCGATCTGCGCGAGATAGATATAGGCTTGCGCGCCATCGGTGTTCTGCTGCTCGGCTTCCGACGCGTATTTCTGCAGATACCGTTCGGCCTGCGCCGGATGTTTGGCGTGCAGATTGAGCAGCGCGAGCGCCATCAGCGTCGAGAGTTCATGTGGGTAACGCTTTTCCAGCGTTTCGAACTGGCTTTGCGCCGCGTCGAGTTGGTTGTCTGCGAGCAGGAGTTTGGCGTAGGCGAAGCGGGCTTCCTTGGCGTTCGGATTGCGATCGAGGAACGTCTTCAGTCCCGCAATGGCGCTGCTGCGCTCTTCCGGCCCCATCTGGCCGTAGAGCAGGGCCGCCGCTTCGTAATCGGGCTTGAGCTTGAGCGCCTTTTCGAGCGACGCGCGTGCCTCGGCGGTGTCGCCTGCATCGAGTTGCGAACGGGCGATGGCCAGTTGCGCCTCGGGGCGTTGCATGTCGTTCGCCAGCATACGCTTGAGCGATTCGATGCCCGTGGCCCGCTCCGGACTGCGCGCAATCATTTGCTGCAGTTCGAGAATGGCCTGGCCGCGACGCGCGTCAGGCACCTTGTTCAACTCCTCGACGAGCAGCGGCTCCGCTTCGGCCAGATGTCCGGTGCCGACGTCGAGGCTCGCGAGCAACTGCGATGCCGGACGCCATGCCGGATCGAGCTGATGCCACAGCCGGGCGGCGATGAGTGCATCGCCGAGTTGGCGGGCGCCGAGCGCGATCTCGACGGCACGGCGCGCCATGCGCGGGTCCTTCGTGCGATTTGCCAGCGCGATGTAAGTGTTGAACGCGGGGGCCAGATCGCCTTGCTGCAGGCTCAACTCGGCGGCTACCACTTCGAAGACGATCTCACTGGAGAGTGCGACGTTCGGGAGTTTTTCGCGTGGCGTGCTGGCGTCGGGCGATGCGGCCGCACCGCCGACCTCGGCGCTCGCGGCACTGGCAGTTTCCGGTGCGTCAGTCTTGGCCGGGCTGGTGGACGGTGCGCTGGCGGGGGCCGTCTGAATCGCCGGTCCGGCCTGGGCGAACGCGTTCGAGGCGGGCAGGAATGCCACGATGGCGCTGGCGCAGGTCACGCCGAGCGCCGTTGCACCGGCCCACGCCCCGCGTGACAGGGCGCCGCGCAGGCGCAAAACCACAGGTGCCACGGTTGCCGCAGCATTGGAAGCGGCGGGGATGGACTGGAATCGGGTGTTCGGCATAGGGATCCACGGCAGGTTTCGAGCGATTGTAGCGCGCCCGATACAATAGAGTCTAAATCCTCAGCAAACGTTCGCAGGCATGCCTGAACTCCCAGAAGTCGAAGTGACCCGCCTCGGTATCGCGCCGCACGTGGCGGGCACGCGTGTTGCGCGTATTGACGTGCGCAACGCCGCGTTGCGCTGGCCGGTGCCGGACGGGCTCGACACGCTCCTGCGCGGCGAAATGCTGGTAGGCGTGACCCGTCGCGGCAAATACCTGTTGCTCGAATACGCCCCGGGGTGGCTGCTCGTGCATCTGGGCATGACCGGCACGCTGCGCGTCATGTCCGAGCCCCAGGCGCTACCCGCTGCCGGTGTGCATGACCACATCGATCTCGTGTTCGAACGATGCGCATTGCGCTATCGCGATCCGCGCCGTTTCGGCGCGGTCCTGTTTCATCCGCGCTCGGCGGGCGATGTGCTGGCCCATCCGCTGCTCGCGCGTCTGGGCGTCGAGCCGCTGACCGACGCCTTCGACGGTCAATGGCTTTATGCGGGCACGCGCGGGCGGACCGTCGCCATCAAGCAGGCGTTGCTCGCGGGCAGCATTGTGGTGGGGGTGGGCAATATCTACGCGTCGGAGAGTCTGTTTCGCGCCGGTATCCATCCACGCATGCCAGCGGGCAAGCTTTCCCGGCCGCGCGCCGAAAAGCTCGCGCAAGCGGTCAAGAACGTGCTTGCTGCCGCGATCGAAAAGGGCGGCAGCACATTGCGTGACTTCGTCGGCAGCGACGGCCAGCGCGGCTATTTCCAGCAGGAGTATTTCGTCTACGATCGCGCCGGGCAGCCATGTCGCGTGTGTGGCACGCCGATCCGTCAGATCGTGCAGGGCCAGCGCTCAACGTTCTTCTGCCCGCATTGTCAGAAATAGCACACGCCGCGACGGCGGATCGAGTGCTGCCAACGGCGCGCCTGATCTAGCCGCTTCATCCGACGCCCCCCCCGAAACCGATATGAGCGACGCTTCCCACGATTCCAACACCGGCTCGCTGGCCGGCACCTTCGCCGAACGACTGATTGCCTGGCAGGCCGAGCACGGACGTCACGATCTGCCGTGGCAGAACACGCGCGACGCTTACCGCATCTGGCTCTCCGAGATCATGTTGCAGCAGACGCAGGTCGCGACGGTGATTCCGTATTACAAGCGGTTTCTCGAGCGCTTCCCCGACGTTGCCGCGCTGGCGAGCGCCCCGCAGGACGATGTCATGGCTCTCTGGAGCGGCCTTGGCTACTACTCTCGGGCGCGGAACCTGCATCGTTGCGCGCAGGTGGTGGTCGCTGAACACGGCGGACAGTTTCCGTGCGACCCCGACATACTCGCCACGCTGCCGGGCATTGGCCGCTCGACGGCGGCGGCGATTGCCGCCTTCGCCTACGATGCGCACGCTGCGATTCTCGACGGCAATGTCAAACGGGTGCTCGCGCGTGTGTTCGGCATTGAAGGATTTCCGGGCACGCCGAAGATCGAGCGGGACATGTGGGCGCTGGCCGAGTCGTTGCTGCCACGAAGCGGGCTGCCGGCCTATACACAGGGAATGATGGACCTGGGCGCCACGCTCTGTGCACGCGGCAAGCCACGTTGCGGCGAGTGTCCGTTCGATAGCGATTGCGTCGCCCATGCCACGGGGCGCGAGCGGACATTGCCGACGTCCAAGCCCAAGAAGGTGCAGCCGGAGCGTTATGTCGATGTGCTGGCGATTTGCTCAGGGGCGCACGTGTTGTTCGAGCGGCGTCCGGACAGCGGCATCTGGGGCGGTCTGTGGAGCCTGCCGGAGCTCACGCCGCCGACGTCCGCGTGCGAGGCGGACGATGCGTCGCTGCGCGCGCGGTTGACGGCACATGCCGCCGCGCTCGTGGCGGGTCAGGGGACGGTGGACTCACTCGCGCCGCTGCGTGGCTTCACGCACGTCTTTACGCATTTCCGGCTGCACTTGCGGCCGTGGCAGGTGACGGTGTCCGCGCCCATGGCGAAGCGCACCGCCGAGGCGCGAGCGACGGACTCGCGCCATGCCTGGTTGGACGCGGCTGGGGTTGCGGGCGCTGGCTTGCCGTCGCCGATCCGCAAGATTGCCGACGCCCTGTCTCCGATTTCTGCGGACGATGGCCAGCTTTGCCTGCCGACCTGACTCAGTTGGTCGCGTCAGCTTGTCGCGTCGACGGGAGCGAGTTCGCGATGGCGCACGAGCACACCGGCTTCGGCGCGAAAGCGCCTGCCGAGCGTTTCGGCAATGAACACAGAGCGGTGCTGGCCGCCCGTGCAGCCGATCGCCACCGTGAGGTAGCTGCGGTTATCGCGCATGTAGCTTGGCAGCCACTTCTGCAGATAGGCGCCGATATCGTGGATCATCTCGTCGACTTCGGGGACGGCCGAAAGAAAGTCGATCACCGGTTGATCGCGACCGGTCAGCGGGCGTAGTTGTACGTCGTAGTAGGGGTTGGGCAGTGAGCGGACATCGAATACGAGATCTGCGTCGAGCGGTACGCCGTGCTTGAACCCGAACGATTCGAACATCAGGGTGAGCCCCGTGTGATCGTGCTGGACGAACTCGCGTATCCAGCGGCGCAGCGCACTCGCGCGCAAATTGCTGGTGTCGATCTGGTGACCGAGTTCGGCCACGCTGTTAAGCATTTCGCGTTCTTTCTCGATGGCCTCGACAAGCGAGCCATTGGCCGAGACGGTGCCGTCGTCCATGACGGAGAGCGGGTGGCGGCGGCGCGTCTCCGAGAAGCGCTGCACGAGCGTTTGGGTGGTGGCGTTGAGGAACAGCACACGCACGTCGTGGCCGAAGCGGCGCAGGCCGCCGATGATCGGTGGCAGATCGGCGAGCGAGCCGCCACTGCGCGCGTCGATGGCGACCGCGAGACGTGTGTAGTTCTGGGTTTCGAGATATTCGGCGAGTTCAGGCAAAAAGCGCGACGGTAGATTGTCGACGCAGTAGTAGCCCGCATCTTCGAGGACGTTCAGGGCGAGCGACTTGCCAGAGCCCGAAACGCCGGTAATCAGTACGATCTTCATGACATTTCCCCGAGGCAACCCTCATGGTAAGCGATTGTGTCGTCGGGGTGTCGAGCGGCTGCGCGCCAGAATGCTCCGTGCGTTCTCTCACGGATCGAGAGAAATGACGTTGTACAGACGACAACGGCGCCCGCAAGGGGCGCCGTTGAATCGGCGTTGGCGTGGGAAAAGCCTCAGGGCGCCGGCTTATTCGACAGGCACGACTTCATAAAGGCCTTGCGGTCGTCGCCCTTCTTGCCGGCGGCCTGCGCATTGCAGGTCTTCATCTTTTCCTGCTGAGTCTGCTTGGCAGCGGGCTTGTTCGAAAGGCATTCCTTCATGAAGGCCTTGCGATCGTCGCCTTTCTTGCTGCCGGCTTGGGTGTTGCAGACACCCATTTTGCTCTGCTGAGCGTTGGCGGCCTTGGGCGCGGGCGCGGGAGCGGCTGTCTGGGCAAACACGGGCGATGCGAGCAGCGGGGATACCAGAAGCAATGCAGCGAATGCTTTTTTCATGTTCGTCTCTCCATAAGGTCGACACGCACGGGAATGGACCGCGTGGCGATTACAACATGAAAGAAAACGCACGGCAATCGCGTAGCGTTGACAGAAAGACGCAGAAATGGCGGTAAACCCGGGTCATTCGAGCGTTGGGTCGACCTGTCGCGTGCTCAGAGCAGCTTGCTCTGCATGCCGTCCGGGTCCTGCATGGCCTGGCGCTGGCGCTCCATGAAGTCCTTGAGGGTGTCGATGCCGCGCAGTTGCAGGATCGTGTTGCGCACGGCGGCTTCGACCAGCACAGCGAGGTTTCGTCCGGCCGCGACCTGCAGAATCACCTTGTTGATCGGCAGTCCGAGCACATCCACCGTTTGCGCTTCGAGCGGCAGTCGCTGGAATTCGCCGTCGGGGCGACGCACCAACTGAACGATCAGCTTGAGCTTCATCTTACGGCGTACTGCGGTTTCGCCAAAGATGGTCTTGATGTCGAGCAGGCCGAGACCACGGACTTCCAACAGGTTTTGCAACAGCGGTGGGCAACGGCCCTCGACGAAATCCGGTCCGAGGCGAACGAAATCGACGGCATCGTCCGCGACCAGCCCATGACCACGGCTGATGAGTTCCAGGCCGAGTTCGCTTTTGCCGAGGCCGGAATCGCCCGTGAGCAGCACTCCCATGCCCAAAATGTCGAGAAATACGCCGTGCATCGTGCATCGCGGGGCGAACACACGCGAGATGTACAGACGCAGACTGTCGATGACCGCCGCCGTCGACATCGGGGTGGTAAACAGGGGCGTGGAGGAACGGGTACAGCGCAGCACCAGGTCGGGCGGGGCTTCCAGGCCGTCGGCGACCACCAGGAACGGCGGCTCGAGGGCGATGACTTCGCCCATGTGGCGCTTGCGGTTTTCGTCGGTCAGGCGCTGGTAGTAGCGCAGCTCGGCCTCACCGAGAACCTGGATCCGGTTCGGATGGATGAGGTTCAAGTGACCCACGAGGTCGGCGCTGGACGTGGCGTTGGCGACGCTCTCGGGCGTGAAGCCGCGCTCCCACCCCTCGTGGCCGGTCAGCCACGACAAACGCAGCGTCGCGGCGTTGTCGTCGAAAATGCTTTGCGCGTTGATGCCGGTCAGTTCCACCGCGTCGCCTCGTTCGGTTGGGTGTGGGAGCTACGGAATTCGTCTATTCTCGCGGCCGATACCCGCGCACACGCGGACTCAGGGCTGCCAGTTCGCGAGCGCCGCGTGAATGGCTTCGGCGCTCGGTGCCTGGCTCAATGTCTCGCGCATCGAGCGATCGGAGAGCAACTGTGCAATTTCGGACAAAATCTCGAGATGCTGCTGCGTGGCCTGCTCCGGGACCAGGAGAAAGAACAGCAAGGAAACGGGCTGTGCGTCGGGGGCTTCGAAGGGAATCGGATCGTCGAGGCGCACGAATGCGGCCATGGGATGCTTGAGGCCCTTGATGCGGCCGTGCGGAATGGCCACGCCTTCACCGAGTCCGGTCGAGCCGAGACGCTCGCGCGCGAACAGATTGTCGGTGACGAGGGCGCGCGACAGGCCGGCATTATTCTCGAAGAGCAGCCCGGCTTGCTCGAAGACGCGCTTCTTGCTGGTGACGGACAGTCCAAGCAGGATGTTGGACGCAGGTAAGAGTTTGACTAAACGGTTCATCTTGTAATGCGGGCGAACGCTTAGTCGCCCTCCAACCCCCGATTGACCTCGCATTATAGACCACCCTTCGCCGTGGTCGCGGCGACGCGCGGGAGCATACAAAAGGGGCCGTTCAACGGCCCCGCGGTGGGTGATGCCAGACTTGTCACAGACGTCGGTGCGCTCGAGTGGTTCCGCGCGAACTGTCGTCAGCGTCAGTCAATATGGCGACCATGCCCGGACAGACTCATTGCAGGGGTTCTGCCTCGGGAGGTTCCTGGTGCTTAAGGGCCTCACGACCATGATCCTGAACCTTGTCCTTGTACTGCATTACCTTGCGGTCGAGCATGTCGATCAGCTTGTCGATGGCGGCGTACATATTCTCGTCACACTTCTCGACGAAAATTTCCTTGCCCTTGAGATACACGGTGACGCTGGCGATCTGGCGTCCGGTCTTCTCCTTGGTTTTGTCGACAGAGAGGATCACCTCGGCACCGATGAGCTGGTCGAAATGGCGCAACACGCGTTCGAGCTTGTTGACCACGAATTCTCGCAGCGAAGGCGTGAGTTCGAGATGGTGTCCACTGATCTTCAGATTCATAGCTGCTCTCCTTGCTGAAATGCCGAAGTGCAGGCCGCGTCATGAGCGACGCCGGCGAGCGGGAGTGCAAGCCATCGACGTGACGCAATGTCGCACTGCGGCGTAATGCCCCAGCGAGCCAACATGGCGCACCAGGACTGTCCTACAAAGATTTGCGCAAGTTCACTGCGGGAATTCGCATGGCCTCGCGGTATTTCGCGACAGTGCGCCGCGCCACCACGAACCCTTGCTCTGCCAGCAGTTCCGCGATACGGCTGTCGGAAAGGGGGGTCTGCGGGTCTTCTGCTCCTATGAGTTGCTTGATGAGGGCGCGGATGGCGGTCGATGACGCTGCGCCGCCCGCTTCCGTGGCCACATGTGACCCAAAGAAGTACTTCAGCTCAAAGGTTCCGGATGGAGTGAGCATGTACTTACTGGTTGTCACGCGTGAAATCGTGGATTCATGTAAACCCAGCGTATCAGCAATCTCGCGTAAAACCAAGGGCCGCATGCCGATTTCGCCATGCGTGAAAAAGTTCTTCTGGCGCTCGACGATCGCTTGCGACACGCGCAGGATCGTATCGAATCGCTGTTGGATGTTCTTGATGAGCCAGCGCGCTTCCTGGAGCTGCTGCTGAAGATTGCCGGTCCCCGGTGCGTTGCGGTTGTTTCGGAGAATGCGCGCATACATCTCGTTGATGCGCAGACGCGGCATGACCTCGGGATTGAGCTCGGCGGTCCAGCCGCTGCCCTGCTTGCGCACGAGGACATCGGGGATCACGTAATCGGCCTGTGGGGTGCCGTAGGCGGCACCGGGGAACGGGTCGAGGGAGCGAATCAGTTGGTGGGCGGCTCGCAGGCTGTCTTCGCTCACACCCAGCAGGCGGCGCAAGCGCGTGTAATCGCGCGCGGCAAGCAGTTCCAGGTGATCGGAGACGATGCGCAGCGAGAGCGTGCGCACGTTGCTCGCGGGGAGTCGCTGGAGTTGCAGGCGCAGACATTCGGACGGGCTGCGGGCACCCACGCCCGCCGGGTCGAAGCTTTGCAGCAAGGCGAGCGCGGCATTGATCTCTTCGGTCTCGAGCGCCAGTTCCTCGGGTATTTCCGCCTGAATTTCGTCGAGCGTGGTGCCGAGATAGCCGTCTTCGTCGAGCGATTCGATCAGGAATTCCACCAACGCCCGGTCGCGCGGGCTGGCCTGGGTCAGGCGCAACTGGGCCAGCAGGTGTTCGCGAAGATTGGGATGCTCGACGTGGAGTTGCGGTCGCCCATTGTCGTCGTCGTCATCCGAGGAGGCGCTGCCCGAGCGGGCGAAGTCGTTCAGGCTCCAGTCGTTGCCGCTGCCGCTGTCCTGCCCGTTGTCGTCGAAGCGGGTTTCGCCATCGAGTTCGCGCGCTTCGCCATGATCGTTGGCCGACGCCGGGCTGTCGTTCGAGCTACTGGCCGACGTACTCCGCTCGTTGCGCAGCGACCCGTCGGTGCCCACGCGGACCGAACCCGTGAGCCAATCGTCTTCGCGCTCGAGCATCGGGTTCTGGGTCAGGGCGTGCTCGACTTCCTGCTGAAGTTCGAGCGTCGACAGTTGCAGCAACCGGATGGATTGCTGCAACTGCGGCGTGAGGGTCAGGTGCTGGGAGGTGCGGAGTTGAAGAGTCGGTTTCATAGCGTTTCTCGCCTTCATTGTAGAGGCTTTGTCACGCCAACGGAACCAGCCCGACCCCCTATCGGAGGCAGGGTTTACATGCGAAAAATTTGCTTTACATCCGGAAGTTTTCGCCCAGATACACGCGCCGGACGCTTTCGTCGGCCACGATCTGGTCGGGCGTTCCGGACGCGAGCACCGAGCCTTCGCTGATGATGTAGGCGTGGTCGCAGATACCGAGCGTCTCTCGAACGTTGTGGTCGGTAATCAGGACACCGATACCACGGTCCTTGAGAAAGCGCACGATTCGCTGGATTTCCAGCACGGCGATCGGATCGACGCCGGCAAACGGTTCGTCAAGCAAAATGAAGCGCGGTTGCGTGGCCAGCGCGCGGGCGATTTCCACGCGGCGTCGCTCGCCGCCCGAGAGCGACATCGCCGGGTTCTCGCGGAGATGACTCACCTGCAACTCGTCGAGCAGCGCTTCGATGCGGCGCTCGATCTCGTCGCGCTTGAGCGGCTTGCCCTGTGCGTCGAGCTGCAATTCGAGCACGGCGCGGATGTTGTCCTCGACCGAGAGCTTGCGGAATACCGACGCTTCCTGCGGCAGATACGACACGCCCATGCGAGCGCGCTCGTGAATCGGCAACTCGCTGATCACGTTGCCGTCGAGCTGGATCTCGCCGTCGTCGGCGGGCACGAGGCCCACGATCATGTAGAACGATGTCGTCTTGCCCGCGCCGTTCGGGCCGAGCAGACCGACAACCTCGCCGCTCTTCAGGTCCAGCGAAACGTCTTTGACAACGGTGCGCGCACCGTATTGCTTTTTGAGCGAGCGCACGACGAGTGCGCTCGGCTTGCCCGACGGGCCGGCGCCCGGATTGATCGTCGAGGCCTTGCTGTTGGCAGGATTACTCACGCGGATTCCCGATGCTTTTGGAGGGAGACAGCGGCGGCAGGTCGCCCTTGGGCGCTGCCGCCGGCTTGCTCGCGCCGCCGGACGCCGCCTGGTTCGCACCGGTTGCATTGCGCGGGGCGAGCGTGGCGCGCACGCGGCCGTTCGGATTGTTGGCGTTGATCTGATCGGCACCGCTGTTCGCGGTATAGACCTCGTTGTAGGTGTCGTACGTGATCACGCTGCCATGAATTTCGTCGAGCACCTTCGTGCCGCCGGCCAGACGCTTGAGCGTAGCTTGCGTGGTGAGCGTGGCGACTTCGGTCTTGCCGTTGTAGTAGATCGTCTGGCCCCAGCCGTCGATGTATTCGTCCACACCGTCGCGCTTCTGGCGCATGTAGGCGAGCGGGCCGCCCGGCTTGTAGTAGGCGGTGGCGTACTGATAGCCCTCCGGATCCTGAGTCACTTCGACGCGATCGGCCTTCAGGAGAATCGTCCCCTTGGTCATCGTCACGTTGCCGGTGAAGATGTTGACCTGCTTGAGGTCGTCGTAGCTCATGTGATCCGACTCGATGTTGAGCGGCTTGTCGCGGTCGGCACGTTCTGCGTGGGCGAGCGGCGCGAGTGCGCCGAGCACGACGAAGGCGGTGGCCAGTGCGCGCAAGGCGCGCGCAGGCACGGAAGCGGGGCGCGGGTGGCGGCGATCGGTCATGGGGTCTTGGGGCCCGGTTTGGTCTGAGGTGGCGCGCTCGGCGCGGCGGACGGTGCCGGACGATTGCTGCGGAGTTCCGCCGGCTGGATCGTGCCGTGAACATTGCCGAGCAATTGTACGGCGCGCGAGATGTTATTGAAAATCATGCCATCGCCGTACATCACGGACGAACCGCGAAAGAGTTGGACGGGCATTTCCGTGCGCACGATGTCTTCGTTCACGAGCACCTGGAAATGTTCGGACAGCGCGCGCATTTCGGGATCGCGTGGCCCGGCCTGACGTACCACGACCGCATGATCGTACAAATCGACAACGGACATGTCGGCATTGAGCGTGCCGCGCTGGCTGGTCGCGGTCACTTCCGGCTGATCGGGGGTGAACGCGCGCACGGCGGGCAGGGTCATGGCCGTGGTCTGATCGTCCTCGTAGTGCGTCATGTGCACGGCATTGACACGGTATTGCGTGAGGCCGCTCGCCGACAGCATGGAGATCACCATGTCGTCGGCGTAGTAATCGGGAATGTGCTGCTTCACGTACGGCGCGCGATCGGCATCCGACGGCAGCGTACGTTGCACGAGCCAGTACGTGCCGGCGGCCAGGCCTGCCAGCATGGCGATGGCGATCAGGGAAGCGGGCGAGACGCGTTGCGTGGCCATGAATGATCGGCTCCGGGGACGCGTCAGGCGAGCGCTTCGGCGAGCAGGGCGTCGTAACGTCCCTGAGCGCGCAGGATGAAGTCGCACAACTCGCGTACGGCGCCTTCGCCGCCACGCGTGCCGGCAATCCAGTGGCAGCGTGCCTTGACTTCGGCGTGGGCATTGGCCGGGCAGGCCGCGAAGCCGACGCGCATGAGCACGGGCAGATCGGGCCAGTCGTCGCCGATATGTCCGCAGACATCGGCCGTCACCGACACCTTGGCGCACAGGTCTTCGAACGCGGCGCGCTTGTCCTGCACGCCTTGATAGACATGGGCGACGCGAAGATCCGCCGCGCGCTTGGCCACGATATCGGACTGGCGACCCGTGATGATGGCCGTGACGATTCCTGCCTCGGCGAGCAGCTTCAGGCCGTGGCCGTCGAGCGAATCGAAGGTCTTGATGACCTCGCCGGCCGGGCCATAGCGCAGGCCGCCGTCGGTGAGGACGCCGTCGACGTCGAACGCCATGACCCGCAGTCGCGCGGCGCGTGCCGCAGCGGCGGCGGCGTCGAACGAGACGGTCTGGGTGGTTTGTGCGGTCTGGGCGGAACGAGCAGACTGGGCGATGCTGGGTTGACTCATGGGCAGGGAGCTCACACGACCTTGGCCGCGAACAGGTCGTGGACATTGAGCGCCCCGACGAGGCGGTCGTTCTCGGTCACGAGCAATTGCGTGATGCCGAAACGCTCCATCAGTTCGGCGGCTTCGGCCGCCAGGTGATCGGGGCCGATGCTGCGCGGCCCGGCTTTCATGACGTCGGCCAGTGTGAGCGTGCTGAAATCGAGCGTACGCTTGAACAGGCGTCGCAGGTCGCCGTCCGTAAAGATGCCCACGACGCGATCGTCGGCGTCGACAATGGCCGTCATGCCGAGTCCCTTGGCGGTCATCTCGAGCAGGGCTTCGGACAGGCTGGCGTCGGCGCGCACGCGCGGAATGCGATCGCCGGTGCGCATGACATCGCGCACGAACGTGAGCAGGCGCCGGCCGAGCGCGCCGCCGGGATGCGAGCGGGCGAAGTCCTCGGCACCGAAGCCGCGTGCGTCGAGCAAGGCAACCGCAAGGGCATCGCCCAACGCGAGGGCCGCCGTGGTGCTGGCCGTCGGCGCCAGGCCCAGCGGACAGGCTTCCTTGTCGACGTGCGCATCGAGGTGCGCGTCGGACAAGCGGCCCAGGCTCGACTTGGCGTTGCCGGTCATGGCGATGAGCTTCGCGCCGATGCGCTTTATCATCGGCAGAATGCTGACGAGTTCCCCCGTCTCGCCGGAGTTGGACAGGGCGACGACGACGTCATCGGCCGTGATCATGCCCAGGTCGCCATGGCTGGCTTCGGCGGGGTGAACGAAAAATGCGGGGGTGCCGGTGCTGGCGAAGGTGGCGGCCAGTTTGCGGCCGATGTGGCCCGACTTGCCCATTCCGGTGACGACCACGCGGCCGCGGCAGGCGAGCAGCAGCGAGACCGCTTCGAAGAAGCTGTCGTCGAGGTGTTCGCAGACGCGTTCGATGGCGTCGGCTTCCGTGCGCAACACCTCTCGGGCGACCTCAAGTGCCCGTCCTGGATTGATTTTCGCTATCATGCGCGGAGTATATCAAAATGGACGCGGCGCCGAGGATAGCCGCGCCAGGCTTGGCCCTGCGACGTTCCGGACGGCGCTCGAAGCGGCCCGTTTCCTCCTCGGACCCCGCCGCTCGGACGCGATCTGGCACGGCATTTGCGTGACACGCGCTGAACTCATTCGGATTCACTCAGGAAGCCCACCTTAGTCGATGGCATCACCGCTCGAACTCACTCTCGGTCTTCTGTTTGCCGCCTGCGTCGGGGTGGTGCTGTTTCGCATGCTCCATCTGCCGCCGATGCTTGGCTATCTGAGCGTAGGCATCGTGATCGGCCCGCACGCGTTGGGGCTGGCCGCCGACACGCAGCGCGTGCAGTACCTCGCCGAGTTCGGCGTTGTCTTCCTGATGTTCTCCATCGGCATCGAATTTTCTCTGCCGAAGCTCAAGAGCATGCGCCGCGTGGTGTTGGGGCTGGGCGTCTCCCAGGTAGTGGGGACGTTGCTCGTGGCGGTGGGACTGGGGGCGCTCGTCAACCTTTTCTGGTCGTTCTCGTGGCAGGCGTCGGTGGCCCTGGGCGGTGCGCTCGCCATGTCCTCGACCGCCATTGTCACCAAGATGCTGGCGGAGCGTCTCGAACTCGAGACGGAGCACGGGCGCAATATCATGGGCGTGCTGCTGTTCCAGGATCTGGCGGTCGTGCCGTTGCTGATCGTGATTTCCGCGCTTGGCGGAAACTCGAAGGCGCTGGTGCTGGCGTTGTCGCTGGCGGCGCTCAAGATTACGGGCGCGCTCGCGCTGTTGCTGTGGATTGGCCAAAAGCTGGTCGGGCGCTGGTTTCACATCGTTGCGGCGCGGCGCTCGCAAGAGCTGTTCATGCTCAACCTGCTGCTGCTCACGCTCGGTCTTGCCTACATCACCGAACACCTTGGCCTGTCGATGGCGCTGGGCGCGTTCATCGCCGGCATGCTGATTGCCGAGACGCCATTCCGCCACCAGGTGGAAGACGACATCAAGCCATTCCGCGACGTGCTGCTGGGCCTGTTCTTCATCACGACCGGGATGTTGCTCGATCCCGCCATCGTGTTGCAGCAGCCGTGGCTCGTGTTGTTGTTCTTCGTGGGTCCGCTCATCGTCAAATTCACGCTCATTGCGGGCTTGGCGCGTGTGTTCGGCAGCCCGCCCGGCACGGCGATTCGCACGGGATTGGGCCTGGCGCAGGCGGGCGAATTCGGCTTCGTGCTGCTCAATCTGGTGATCGACCGGCACCTGCTCGATCCGTCGCTGTCGCAGGCTGTGCTCGCGGGCATGTTGCTCTCGATGCTGTGCGCACCGTTTCTCATCATCAATGCCGACCGTATTGCGCTGCGCTTCGTCGCCAACGAATGGATGATGCAGTCGTTGCAGATGACCAGGATCGCCACGCAGAGCATCAAGACGTCGGGCCACGTCATCATTTGCGGCTACGGCCGGTGTGGCCAGAATCTCGCGCGCATGCTCGAACAGGAAGGCATCGGCTATGTGGCGCTCGATCTCGACCCCGACCGTGTGATGGAAGCGGCCAGTTCCGGTGAGTCGGTGGTGTTCGGCGACGCCGCCCGTCGCGAGGCGCTGGTCGCGGCGGGAATTCACCGTGCTGCGGGCGTCGTGGTGACGTATGACAGCACCCCGGCCGCACTGAAGGTGCTGGCGCAGGTGCAGGCGTTGGAGCCGACGTTGCCGGTGGTCGTGCGTACGTTCGACGAGACGGACATCGACGATCTGCTCGCCGCAGGCGCGACCGAGGTCGTGCCCGAGATCGTGGAGGGCAGTCTGATGCTGGCGTCGCACGCGCTGGTGCTGATGGGCGTGCCGATGCGCCGGGTGCTGCGCCGGGTCGCGCAGGCGCGTAACGAGCGCTACAGCTTGCTGCGCGGGTATTTCCACGGTCTCGACGACGAGGACGAGGGGGGCGAGCGCGAGCAGGTGCGTCTGCAATCGGTTCCGCTGCCCCTCGAGGCAGACGCAGTCGGACGCACGCTCGGCGAGCTGCGGCTCGACAAGCTGGGGGTGACGGTCACGGCCATCCGTCGACACGGCATTCGCGGCGTCGAACCGGTGTCGGAGACGCGTTTGATGGCCGAGGACATCGTGGTGCTGCGCGGCTTGCCCGACAAGCTGGTGGCGGCCCAACGGCGTCTGCTCGGGCACGATTAGACGCCGGCCAGGTCGCGAAAAAGCCACGCACAAGCCACACGCAGGGCACACGGAGGGCACACGCAGGCCGCCAACAAGCCACAAAGCGGTCGTGCGTCCGGGGGCGTCGGGGCTTGCGGCAGTGAGGATTGACGGAGCGTCTGCGGGGCGCCTGGCCATTTTTGGCATAATGTGGCGTGTTTTCCCTCAGTATCCGACGAAGGATCCCCGTGCAGATCGATGAGTCCCCTGCCGCGTATATCAAGAGCCAGATTCGCACCGTTGCGGACTGGCCCGCGCCGGGCGTGCAGTTCCGCGACATTACCCCGTTGCTCAAGAATCCGCGCACCTTGCGGGTGCTCATCGATGTGTTCGTGCACCGTTACATGGCGCAGCGTCCCGACTACATTGCGGGCCTCGACGCGCGTGGTTTCATTCTCGGTTCGATCCTGGCGTACGAGTTGAATATCGGATTCATCCCCATTCGCAAGAAGGGCAAGTTGCCGTATCAGACCGTCGCGGAAGAATACGAACTGGAATACGGCAGTGCGACGGTCGAGATTCATGCCGATGCGTGCGGCCCGGGCGATCGCGTGCTGCTTATCGACGATCTGATCGCCACCGGCGGCACGATGCTTGCCGGCAAGAAGTTGCTGGAGCGTCTGGGCGCGACCGTGATCGAAGGCGCTGCCATTATCGACTTGCCGGAGCTGGGCGGCTCGCGTCTGATTCGCGACGCCGGCCTGCCGTTGTTCCTGCTGTGTTCGTTCGAAGGGCACTGACCCGAATTGCCCCAGGGCTTTCATTCTTTACCCTTTCCCTCCTTCGACCCGGACGCGCCGATGCCCAACCTCTGGCTGTTCCTGCTGACCTCGGTGGCGATCACGCTCGCGCCGGGCCCGGATAACATGCAGGTCATTGCGCGCGGCATTGCGCAGGGCCGTCGCGCGGGGCTGGCCGCTGCTGCCGGTTTCACGTTCGGTTGCCTCTTCCACACGACGGTCGCGGCGGTGGGCCTTGCCGCCGTGTTGCGTTCGTCCGCGTGGGCCTTCGAGGCGATCAAGCTGGCCGGGGCCGCCTATCTCATCTGGATCGGCGTCAAGGCCTTGCGCGCGCGCGGTGCGATGGCGCGGGCCGGCGAGGCGACGCCACAACCGCTCGCTGCGATCTTCCGGCAAAGCGTATTGGCGAACATGCTCAACCCCAAGGTCACCCTGTTCTTCCTCGTATTCCTGCCGCAGTTCGTGAGCGCCGACGCCGGGCATCCGGGCTGGCAGATGCTGCTGCTCGGTCTGGTGTTCATGGGGCAGACGATCGTTGTGTTCAGCGCTTACGGCTGGTTCGCCGGCGTGTTGGGCGCGTGGCTCAAACGCCGGCCGGGGGTGGGGCGCTGGCTCGATCGCGTGGCCGGTGCGATCTTCATCGGCCTGGGGTTGCGTGTCGCGTTGCAGGGCTAGTGCGCACGAGTGCATGTGCATGACCGGCAGCGGATGCTGCCGATGCCGCACAGATTTCGTAGTTCAACCGACATTGCCAGATCATGCTTGCCGAACAACGTCAACAATACGTGCTTGAACAACTCGCCAGAACCGGTGCACTCGCGATCAGCGATCTGGTGCGCGAACTGGGTGTTTCGCGGGAGACCGTACGTCGCGATCTGAATACGCTTGCAGCGCGCGGGCTGCTGCTCATGACGCACGGCGGCGCGCTGGCGGCCGACCGCAGCGAGCCCGACTGGACGCTGCGCGAGAACGTCAACGCCGTGGGCAAGCGCGCCATTGGCGCGCGCGCGGCGGAACTCGTGCCCGATGGCGCGTCGGTGATCATCGACTACGGCACGACCACGCGGGCAGTGGCGCAGGCGCTGCTGTCCAAACACCGCCTGCGCATCTACACGAACGACTGGCAGATCGCGCGTCTGCTCGGGCGTCATCACGACAACCGGGTGACGCTGCTCGGTGGCGAATTGCAGGACAACGAAGACGCCGTGCAGGGCTGGGACGCCATCAACCAGATCTCGCAATACCATGCCGACTTCGCGTTCATCGGCGTGGGGGGCGTGACCGAGGACGGCGGCATTACCGACTTCAACCGCGCAGCGGCCGAGCTTCGTGCGCGCATGCTGCTGTGCGCGAACGTGTCGGCGGTGGTGGCGGACCACACCAAGTTCGGCCGTGTGACGCCTGTACGTATCCGCCATTTCGAGGCCGCGCGTTACCTCATCAGCGACGCCGCGCCGCACAAGAGCATGCTGACGCAGTTGCGCGCTCGCGGCCCGGAACTCCTCATCGCGTGATCGTATCGGCAGGCCGGTGCGCGTCCGCGCCCACACAGCACACCAGAACTTCGGCAGGCGTCTTGCCAGTGCTCAGGTAGACGTGCCCAACGGCGCTGTCGAAGTACAGACTGTCGCCCGGCTTCAATTTGAACGTCGCGCCGGTTTCGAACCGCAGCTCCAGCGAGCCCTTGAGCAAGAACACGAACTCTTCGCCACTGTGGCGAATGTAGTCGGGGAAGTCGGACAGCGCGTGTGCCCGCACCAGCCCCCGCATCGGCACCATGCGCTTGCCCGTCAGTTCGCTGGCGAGCATGTGATATTCGTAATTCGGTGTGTCGTAGACCATTTGCTGGTCCGACGCCGTGAAGGTCGGCACGATGCGACTCGCCGCCGCACGCGGCGTACGTTCGAATAGTGCATCGATGCCGAGTTCCAACGCGTGGGCGAGTGCGGCAAACTTGTCGTACGTCAGCGCGATGTCGCCGCGCTCGGCCTTCGAGATCGTCGACACGGCGATGCCGGACCGCGCCGACAACATCATCAACGTCAATGCTTGCGCCTTGCGCGCTTCGCGCAGCCGCGCGCCAATCACTTTGCGATCGATCTGCGCCGACATATCGGCGGGGGCAGGGGCCTTCCGTACAGCGGATTTGACCATCGTCGGTCTCTCGAATCGGGATGCGGGTTTTGTCGTATACGAGAAATATTTTTTTCTCGTATATGATAACTCGCAATCTGGACCCACTCCGAAGGAGCCGTCGCCGTGTACACGCTTGCCATGGAAAAAGCCGGTCTATCGAGGACCCAAGTCATTGTCGCGACGACGCTGGGCACGGCATTGGAGTTCTACGATTTCACGATCTACAGCTTCTTTGCGATTCAGATCGGGCAGTTGTTCTTCCCGTCGGCATCGCCCGTGAACCAGTTTTTGTTGTCGATCGGCGTATTCGGCGTGGGTTTCGTCGTCAGGCCGCTGGGTGGCATTGTGATCGGCGCCTATGCAGATCGCGTGGGACGCAAGAAGGCGATGGTGCTGACCATCATGTTGATGGCGCTCAGTTGCGCGCTCATTGCCAGCGCGCCCACGTATGCGGTCGCGGGCATGGCCGCGCCGTTCATCGTGCTCGCCGCGCGATTGATCCAGGGCTTCGCAGCGGGCGGCGAATTCGGCCCAGGCACCACGTTACTCGTCGAATATGCGTCCGATTCGACACGCGCCTTCTTTGCTAGCTGGAACTTCTCGGCTACAGCGCTCGGGCTCGCGATGGGCGCGGGTGTCGCGACGCTCGTCAACGTGATGCTTTCAAAGGAGGCTGTGCTGGCGTGGGGCTGGCGCATTCCGTTCGTGCTCGGCATCGTGGCGGCGCCTGTCGGCATGCTGATACGCCGTCGACTTGAAGAAACGCTCAGCGGCGCGTCGTCCCGCGGCACGGCTCGGTGCGGTGCGTTGAAGGCGGCGCTCACCACGCACTTGAAGCTGACGATTCTCGGCACGTTTGCGGAGCTTGGCGGCTCGGTGTCCGTGTACATCACGGCCTTCTTTCTGCCGAGCCACGCCGTGCGCACACTGCATCTTTCCGCGACGGCCTCGGTTGTCTCGGGCGTGGTCAGTTCACTGGTGCTGTTCGCGGCGGCGCCCCTTGCCGGAATTCTTGCCGACCGCTACAGCCGCAAGCGTGTCCTCGTGGTGTCGCGGGTGATCCTGTTGCTGAGCATCTATCCGGCATTCGCGTGGCTCTCGGCCCAGCCTTCGATGTGGCTGCTGTGCGCGGTGTCCGCGTTTCTTGCAGTGTTCGTCGCCGGACAGATCGTGCCTGTGCTCGTGATGATCCCGGAGCTGTTCCCGAAGCACGTGCGGGCGACAGGTATCGCACTGACGTACGTCGTGAGCGCGTCGTTCTTTGGCGGGTTCTCGCCGTTCATTGCGAGCTGGCTGGTGGCGCGCACCGGCAACGTTCTCGCGCCGGCGTGGTATGTCGCGGCGGCATGCGCGGTCTCGCTCGTGCCGGTGATCTGGCTGCGCGATCGCACCGGCGAAGCGCTCGACTGAAACTTCACTACATCGAGGATTCCCATGTCAGATAACGATGACCTCGTGAGCCGCAGTGCCGTCGAGCTGCGACGCATGATCGGCGCGAAGGAGATCTCGCCCGTCGAATTGCTCGACGCTTGCATCGAGCGGATCGAAGCGATCAATCCGGCCGTCAACGCGATCACGGCAACGTGCTACGACGCTGCGCGTGCCGCCGCCAAAGCCGCCGAACGCAAGGTGATGGCGGGTTCGCCGCTCGGACTGCTGCACGGCTTGCCGATGGGCGTGAAGGACCTCGAGGACACGGCGAATCTGCTCACCACCTACGGCTCGCCGATGTCGCGAGGGCACGTGCCGTCGCGCGACGTGGTGCTCGTTGAACGGTTGCGCGCGGCAGGTGCCATTCTCGTGGGAAAGACCAACGTGCCGGAGCTTGGCGCGGGCGCGAACACGCGCAATCCCGTGTGGGGCGCGACGGGGAATCCGTTCGATCCGGACTTGAACGCAGGCGGGTCGTCGGGCGGGTCGGCTGCGGCGCTCGCTTGCGATATGCTGCCCGTGTGCACCGGCTCCGATACCGGCGGTTCGTTGCGCATACCGGCATCGAAATGTGGCGTTGTGGGCTTCAGACCATCGCCGGGGCTCGTGCCGAACTCACGGCGGCTGCTCGGATGGACACCCATTTCAGTCGTTGGTCCGATGGGGCGCAACGTCGACGAAGCCGCATTGCAGCTCGCCGCGACGGCTGGCCTGTCGATCGGCGACCCGCTCGGCTACGATGTCGATGCGTCTGGCTTCACGGCACTGCCTACGCTCGATCTCGCCACGCTGCGCGTTGGCTATACGGAAGACTTCGGTTCGTGCGATGTCGACGACGGCATTCGCGCGGTGTTTCGTTCGCGCATGGCGGCGCTTGGCCGGCGCGTGCAAACATGCGAGCCTGTCGATTTCGCGCTGGGTGATGTGCACCGCGCGTTCGACGTCATCCGTGCCGAGAGTTTCGTCGCGGGACTGCGCGACGCGTATGCGCGCGATCCTGGGGCGCTTGGGCCGAATACCCGGGCGAACTACGAAATGGGCGCGGCAATGACGCTGGCCGACAGCGCGTGGGCGCAAGCGGAGCAGACACGCATTTTCAGGCGCTTTCAGGCAGCGTTTGAGCGCTACGACGTGATCGTTTCGCCGACCACGCCCGTCTCGCCGTTTTCGTGGCGTGAGCTCTATGCCACGCATATCAACGGCCGTGCACAGGAGAATTACTATCGATGGCTCGCGCTGACGTACGTGGTGACGCTCACAACGCATCCCGCAATCTCGCTGCCATGCGGCGTCGATCTCGCCGGTATGCCGTTCGGCTTGCAGATCGTCGGTCCGTTTCGCGGCGATCTGAAGACGCTGTGCGTGGCGCGCGCGATGGAGGGTGCCTTCGCGTCGGAACCCGACCTGCGCCGCCCACGCCCAGATCTGTCGAAGCTTGCGCAGCCGAATCCGGCCCTCAAGTCGATCGTCACCGCGCCGCCGATCCTGAGTTCGGCCGGCGAGCATCGATCCGGGATGTCATCCGTTTGAATCCGGCGAGTCCGTCATGAAATTCGATGCGATTGTCCTCGGCGCAGGCATGGTAGGCGTCTGCGTGGCCGTGCATCTGCAACGGCGCGGGCTACGCGTCGCGCTCGTCGATCGCAAGGCGCCGGGCAACGAGACGTCGTTCGGCAACGCGGGACTGATTCAGCGCGAGGGTGTTTATCCTTACGCACTGCCACGCGATCTCGCCACGCTCATGCGCTATGCGCGCAACCGCTCGCTCGACGTGCGCTATCACGCGCGCGCCATGCCGAAGGTGCTTCCGTTTCTGTATCGGTATTGGTACCACTCCCGTCCAGACCGTCACGCGGCCATTGCCCGTTCGTATTCGACATTGATCGAGCATTGTGTCGACGAACATCGCGCGTTGATCGAAGCCTCGGGGGCTCAGGCACTGCTGCGCACGGGCGGCTGGCTCAAGGCGTTTCGCAGCGCGCGCAAGCAGGAGGCGGAGTTGCGCACGGCCGAGCGATGGCGCGCCGAATACGGCGTCGCGTTCGAGCCGCTCGATGCGGCGCAACTCCGGCGTGACGAGCCATCGTTGGGGCATGCCTTGATTGGCGCATTGCGCTACACCGAGGCGGACTCCGTGAGCGACCCCAATGCGCTGGTCGCCGCGTACGCTCGTTACTTCGAGGCCCTTGGCGGACGAATTTTCATCGGCGACGCGCAGACCCTCGCACCGCAGTGGAGTGTCGATACCGACGCGGGGCGCATCGATGCCCATTCCGCCGTGATCGCGCTGGGGCCGTGGTCGGATGTGCTCACGGCGCGCCTGGGCTATCGGTTTTTGCTGGCCGTCAAGCGCGGTTATCACATGCACTACGCGGCGCGCGACGGCGCTCACCTGAATCAGCCCGTGCTCGACGCCGAGATCGGCTACATGATGACGCCGATGGCACGTGGCATCCGCCTGACGACGGGGGCGGAACTGGCCTACCGAGACGCGCCCGCCACGCCCGTGCAACTCGACGCGATCGAACCCATCGCGCGTGCGCTGTTTCCGCTGGGCGAGCGTCTCGACGCGCAGCCCTGGCTCGGCAGTCGTCCTTGCACGCCCGATATGATGCCGGTCATCGGACCCGCGAGTCGGCACAAGGACCTGTGGTTCGCCTTTGGACACGCCCATCATGGGCTGACGCTCGGCCCCGTCACTGGCCGCTTGCTCGCGGAGATGATGGTCGGGGCGGACCCGATCGCGGACCCGCGCCCGTTCCGCGCCGATCGCTTCAAGTGTTGATCGACGCAACGCCGTTGACGTTGGGTATCCCCGGCGCGAAACCCCGTCCTCGCATGCTGCCCACCTGCGCAAGACGCGCCATCGCTCGCCGTCGGTCGCCATAGGTCGGCGCCGGTCGCCATAGGTCGCCATAGGTCGCCGCAGCACGCCACACGTCGCCACGCCTTGCGCGCGCCGTGACAGGTGCGTCTTGCCGAGCGCTGTGCCGGATGCCGATGGAACGGCCTTGCGCCGTGCCTGGCACGCCGACGTGGCGTTTCCGGCATCTCCGGAATATGTAGACAAAATCTCCGCGCAAGCTCAAACGCGAGCTAGCCACCGCTCGCCCGGCGTGACTGTGACGAGCATGTGGCGACGTTCGCCCCATCGCTGAAAACGTGGCCAAAGCATTGACCGGATGAGGTTTTCGACGTCCGCCAAAAAGCTGGTCGATTGTCACTGTGTTGTCATCGGCGCTTTTTAGACTGCGTTCACTTTTGGCACAAATTGCCACAAAACAGCTAGTCGAGCGATGCGGGCGACGCGCTTCTTCTCTGCAAAGGAGGGGGCGGGTGGCTGGAAGACATCGGTCCCGGCCGGCGATTCGATGGACAGGTGAACCGTGGACGAAGCGATTCGAATCGAGCGACTGACCAAGACTTTCGGGGGCGGCCGCCGTGCGCTCGACGAAGTGGCGCTCAAAGTCATGCCGGGCGAGATGGTCGCCCTGATCGGCGCATCGGGCTCCGGCAAGTCGACGCTGATGCGTCACATTGCGGGCTTCGTTGCGGCCGACCAACAACCGGGCAGCATCGAGATTCTCGGCCGCCCGATCCAGCGCGACGGCCGGATTGTGCGCGAAGTGCGTCAGATTCGCCGCGACATCGGCTTTGTCTTCCAGCAGTTCAATCTGGTGGGCCGCTTGCCGGTGATCACCAACGTGCTGACGGGCGTGCTGGCGCGCGTGCCGCTGTGGCGCAGTCTCTTGTTCCGCTTCACACCGGCTGAGCGCCGGGCGGCGCTGGCGGCGCTCGCTGAAGTGGGCATTGCCGACCAGGCGTTCCAGCGCGCGAGCACGCTCTCGGGCGGCCAGCAGCAGCGCGCTGCACTGGCTCGCACGCTGGTGCAAGGCGCGAAGATCATTCTCGCGGACGAACCGATTGCGTCGCTCGATCCGGAGTCGGCACGCAAGGTGATGGACATGCTTGCGCGCATGAACCGCGATCACAAACTGACCGTCGTCGTCTCGCTTCACCAGGTGGACGTGGCCATGCGCTACTGCGTGCGCACGGTTGCGCTGCATCAGGGGCGCGTGGTGTACGACGGCCCGTCGTCGGCGCTCACGCCCGACCTGCTGCGGCGCCTCTACGGCGTGCAGGCGAGCGAACTACTCGACGAAACATCCGATGCTTCGGCGGGCGTGGCGGACCCTGCGCCGGCCGAGGCAGAAGCCCCCTTCCTTACCTCGATGTCCCTAAGCTTTACCTGACCAGGAGCTTGTTCTCATGAAACTGTGGAAAACCTTGATGGCTGGCGCGGCCATGATCGCCTCGGTGGCGGCAGCGCACGCGCAGGAAATCAATTTCGGCATCATTTCGACCGACTCGAGCGCAGCATTGCGTCAGCGTTGGCAGCCGCTGATCGACGACATGGAGAAGCAAACGGGCATGAAGGTGACCCCGTTCTTCGCCACCGACTACGCTGGCGTGATCGAAGGCATGCGTTTCAACAAGGTGCAGCTCGCGTGGCTGGGTAACAAGGCCGCGATGGAAGCGGTGGACCGCTCGCAAGGCGAGGTCTTCGCGAAGATCATGTACGCCGACGGCACCGAAGGCTACTACTCGCTGCTGATCGCCAACAAGGCGAGCCCGTACAAGACGCTCGACGATGTGATCAAGAACGGCAAGAAGATCAACTTCGGCCTGGGCGATCCGACGTCCACGTCGGGCACGCTGGTGCCGGGATACTACGTGTTCGCCAAGCACAACATCGATCCGCGCACGTACTTCAAGACCGCGCGCAGCTCGAACCACGGTGCGAACCTGATGGCCGTGCTCAACAACCAGGTCGACGTGGCCACCAACAACACCGAAGAGATTGCCAAGCTCGAGGCGACGCAACCGGAGAAGGCCAAGCAGGTGCAGGTGATCTGGAAATCGCCGCTGATCCCGTCGGACCCGATGGTGTGGCGCAAGGATCTGCCGGAAGCGACGAAGACGAAGATCCGCGACTTCTTCCTGGCCTATGGCAAGAACGCGCACGAGAAGGAAGTGCTGAAGAACATCTACAACTACGGCGGCTTCCGCGCATCGAGCAATGCGCAACTGTTGCCGATTCGCCAGCTCGAGCTGTTCAAGCAGAAGCAGCAAATCGCCTCGGATGCCAACCTCGATGCGGCCAAGAAGCAGTCGCAATTGACCGACATCGACGCGAAGCTCGCCGCACTCGACCAGCAAATGAGCAAGACGAAGTAAGCGCCTGCGCCTTCGGCGCTGATCCGAAGCGAGGACGCAGGGCAACACGGGTGTGTTGTCCTGCACTCGATTCCGGCAGGCTGCGCGACCGGGTCGCGTCGATGCCTTTGCCTTGCAGTTCGATTAATCGCCGGCCGATGCTGCGCCGGTATGACTTGTGGTACTCGACATGAACCCCAGCGTATCTCTCACCGCAAATGGCCGCCTGCCGGGCGAGCCGCCCAAGCGTTCGTGGCTGTCCTTGATCGGTTGGGGGGGCTTCTTTCTGATTCTCGTGTGGTCGTGGGGCGGTGCCGATATGCGTCCGCTCGATCTGATTCGCGATTCCGGCAACATGCGTCAGTTCGCGCACGATTTCTTTCCGCCCGATTTTCGCGACTGGCGTGTGTATGTGCACGAGATGCTCGTGACCATTCACATCGCCGTATGGGGGACTGTCCTCGCGGTGGTGTGCTCGATTCCGATGGGGTTGCTTTCGGCATCGAACATGGTGCCGGCATGGGTGTATCAGCCGGTGCGCCGCGTGATGGACGCCTGCCGCGCAATCAACGAGATGGTCTTCGCGATGCTGTTCATCGTGGCCGTGGGTCTCGGTCCGTTTGCGGGGGTGCTTGCGCTGTGGGTGCACACGACGGGCACGCTCTCGAAGTTGTTCGCCGAGGCGGTCGAAGCGATCGATCCGCGCCCGGTCGAGGGCGTACGTGCCACGGGGGCGCGTGCCATCGACGAAATCCTGTACGGCGTGTTGCCCCAGGTCATGCCGCTGTGGATCTCGTACACGCTGTACCGCTTCGAGTCGAACGTGCGGTCGGCGTCGGTGGTCGGCATGGTGGGCGCGGGCGGCATCGGTGTCGTGCTCTACGAAGTGATTCGCAGCTTCGAGTACGCGCAGACGTGTGCCGTGATGCTGATCATGATCGTTGTCGTGACGTGCATCGATGTGTTCTCCGCCCGCGTGCGCAAGGCCGTGATTTGACGCCACGCGCGACCGCCCCGGTCGCAAGCGATGAACAGCAAAGCACGCAGCAAGCCGCGAGTAGCAAGCAGCAAGCAGCAAGCAGCAAGCAGCAAGCAGCAAGCATGACGCCGGTCTGTCGAGACCGGCGTCATTTTTTTGTGGCTGGAGCGGCACGGCAGGCCGCATGCGCGGCCCGTCGACAATCGATGGCGAGGGTATCAGGCGACCCGTTGTCCTTCAAGATAAGTTGCGCGCGGCACCGGCGGCATGCCGGGGCGCACGGCAACGCGCACCATGTCGGCGCGCAAGCCCGGAACGATGCCGCCACGGTCGGTGAGGCCCACCGATCGCGCCGGGTTCAACGACACGGTGCGCAGCGCCTTCGACAGCGGCCAGCCAAGCTCGCTGTGCAATTGGAACGCCGCTTGCAACAGGCTCGATGGCACGTAGTCCGACGACAGAATATCGAGCATGTCGTCGCGCGCGAGATCGGCCGCCGCCACGTTGCCCGAGTGCGACCCGCCGCGCACGACGTTCGGTGCGCCCATGATGACGCCAATCGACCGCTCGCGCGCCGCGCGGGCGGCGGCGAGCGTTGTCGGGAATTCCGAGAGCGCCACGCCGTCGCGCACCGCTTCGTCCACGTGTTCGAGCGATGTGTCGTCGTGGCTCGCCAGGGGCAGTCCGCGCGCGTGGCTCATCGCCACGATCGTGCGTCGATGCGGCCGCGCGAACGCGGCTTGTTGCGCCTTCAGTTCGACCAGCATCGCTTGCCAGGTCTCATCCGACACCTTGCCGTTGCGCTCGTGGTATTGGCGATATTGCACCGGGTCTTGCCACTGGCGCTGCCCGGGCGTGTGATCCATGACCGACACGAGACGCAGCAGCGGGTGATCGCTCATCTCGGCAAACGCGTCGGCCGCGTCGCTTGTGGCGACCTCGCAGCGCAGATGCAGGAAGTGGTCCGCACGGAACAGACCGGCTGCGACGGTGTCGAGCAGCGCCTGACCGCACTCGTTCTGCAACTGCCTGCTGCGCAGGCCGGGCGCGTCGCGCTCGCCGATGACCAGCGAGTCGAAGACCGTGGTGATGCCGGCGGCGGCGACTTGCGCGTCGTGAATCGCGAACGCGGCATGTGTGTTCCACTGCACGCCCGGACGCGGGGCGAGGTGCTTCTCGAGATTGTCGGTGTGCAACTCGACCAGACCGGGCACCAGATGATCGCCCGCCCAGTCGATGGCTTCGGGCACTTGCGTCGTGCCTTCGTCGGCGCGGTGAATGCGCCCTTCGCGCACTTCGACGACCCCGGTGAAAGTGGTCTCGGGGGTGACGATGCGGGCGTTCTTGATGAGCATGGACAAACTCCGGGGAATCAATGGGCTGGGCGCAGCACGGGGCGCATGGCGAGCGCGCGGGTGGCGACTTCGTCGCGGGTCGCCTCGTCGTGGAAGATGCCGACGATCGCACTGCCGGCGGCACGCGCCTCGGCAATCAGTTGCGCGACCACGGCGCGGTTCTGGGCGTCGAGCGATGCGGTCGGCTCGTCGAGCAGCAGCACGGGGGCCGCAGCGATCAACCCGCGCGCGATATTGATGCGCTGCTGTTCGCCACCCGAGAACGTCGCCGGCGCCAACGTCCACAGCCGCTCGGGAATGTTCAGACGGGCGAGCAGATCGCGGGCGCGTTCCGCGGCGTCGTGCGCGTCGCACCCCAACCGGCGCAGCGGCTCGGCCACGAGGTCGAGCGTGGGCACGCGCGGAATCACACGCAGGAACTGGCTGACGTAACCGAGCGTGGTGCGGCGCACCGAGAGCACCTCGCGGGCGCTGGCAGTGCCCAGGTCGACCCAGCGCTGGGCGTGGCCGTCGTCATGACGGATCTCGATGCGGCCTTCACTCACGAGGTAGTTGCCGTAAAGACAGCGCAACAGCGTGCTCTTGCCCGCGCCCGAGGGGCCCACGAGCGCCACGCATTCGCCGCGCCGCACCGTCAGATCCACACCGTCGAGCGCCGGAATCGCCGCGCCCCCCTGGGCGTGCAGCCGGAAGGTTTTGTGCAAGGCCTGCGCGCGCAGCATGACGTCGCGCTCTCGCGTGGCGAGCGACACGGCGTCCTGCCGGAGCGCCGCTGTGCCGGGAGACGTCGCGCCGGGCGCGAACGTTGGAGAGGTCGTTCCGGAGTTCATGCGGGCAGTACCGAGGAGACCAGCAATTGCGTGTAGGGATGTTGGGGATCGTCGAGCACCTGATCGGTGAGCCCGGCTTCGACCACGCGGCCGGCCTGCATCACCATCAGGCGATGTGCGATGAGGCGCGCCACGCCGATATCGTGCGTGACGATGATGGCGGCAAGATGAAGGCGCTCCACGAGCGAGCGCAGCAGGTCGAGCAATCTCGCCTGCACCGACACGTCGAGGCCGGCGGTCGGTTCATCCATGAACACGAGTCGCGGCTCGGTGACCAGATTCCGGGCGATCTGCAGACGTTGCTGCATGCCGCCGGAGAACGCGCCGGGCATGTCGTCCACGCGCGCCGGATCGAGTTCGACCTGCGCCATCCAGTGGCACGCTTTGGCGCGAATGTCGCCGAAGTGGCGCGCGCCCACCGCCATCAGGCGGTCGCCGATGTTGCCGCCAGCGGAGACGTTCATGCGCAATCCGTCGCGCGGATTCTGCTCCACGAAGCCCCATTCGGTGCGCAGCAAGCGACGCCTGTGCGCGTCGTCCAGCGCGCACAGGTCATGCAGCGTCCCGTCGGTGCCGCGATAGTGCAGCGTGCCCGCGTCGATCTCATGGCGCAGCGCCAATGCACTCAGCAGCGTCGATTTGCCCGACCCCGATTCGCCGACGACGCACACGACTTCGCCGGGCCAGAGATCGAACGTCACGTCGGCGCAGCCGATGCGCTCGCCGTAGCGTTTGCCGAGCCCGGCCACTCTCAACAACGGCAACGACGGCAACAACGGCAGCGACGGTTCGTCGGCCGGTGGCGTCGCGCGCGGCGCGTTGCCCGAGCGCGCGTTCATGCGACCTCCCCGGCCGCCGTGCGGCTACCGCAGTAGTCGCTGTCGGAGCACACGTGCATGCGGGTGCCTGCGTCGTCGGTGATGACCTCGTCGAGGAAGCTGTCGGTCGCACCGCACAGGGCGCATCGGGCGTCCCACTTCTGGATGTCGAACGGGTGATCGTCGAAGTCGAGGCTCTCGACTGGCGTGTAGGGGGGAATCGCGTAAAGGCGACGCTCGCGTCCCGCGCCAAAGAGTTGCAACGCCGGATTCATATGCAGTTTTGGGTTGTCGAATTTCGGAATCGGGGAGGGCGACGTGAGATAGCGCCCGTTCACGATGACCGGATAGTCGTAGGTCGTCGCGATCGCGCCGTGGCGCACGATGTCCTCGTACAGACGCACGCGCATGAGGCCATACTCCCCGAGCGCGTGCAGCTTGCGCGTCTCGGCGACGCGTGGCTCGAGCCGGAAGAGCGGTTCGGGCATGGGCACTTGATAGACCATGATCTGGCCTTCGCGCAGCGCGGTTTCGGGAATGCGATGGCGGGTCTGGATGACGGTGGCGTCCGACGTCTTCGTCGTGGTGGCCACCCCGGCCGTGCGCGTGAAGAAGCTGCGGATGTTGACGGCGTTGGTGGTGTCGTCCGCCCCCTGGTCGATGACCTTGAGTGTGTCGCCAAGGCCGATCACGGCCGCGCTGACCTGAATGCCGCCGGTGCCCCAGCCATAGGGCAGTGGCATCTCGCGGCTGCCGAAGGGCACCTGATAACCGGGGATCGCCACCGCCTTGAGCAGGCTGCGCCGAATCATGCGCTTGGTCTGCTCGTCGAGGAACGCGAAGTTGTAGCCCTGCGCCGTGGTGGCAGCGCCCGCGCAGGGGAGCGTTTGCAAGGTGTCGCGCGAGGTGCCGCGCAAAGCAGCGCCGTCGTTCATGCCGCCTCCTGGGTGTTGTGCACGGCAGAGCTGACGTCGTCGTCGTCAGTGGATTGCATTGCGTATTTGGCCGCATGCTCGGTGCGGAGTCGGCGTACCAGTTCCAGCTCGGCCTGAAAGTCGACGTAATGCGGCAGCTTCAAGTGCTGCACGAAGCCGGACGCCTCGACGTTGTCGCTGTGATAAAGCACGAACTCCTGCTGCTGGGCGGGAGAGGTGACGGCGTCGCCAAGCTCCTGGGTGCGCAGCGCACGGTCGACGAGCGACATGGCGAGCGCCTTGCGCTCGTTATGGCCGAATGCAAGACCGTAGCCCTGCGTGAACTGCGGCGGCACGGACTGATTGCCGCCGAACTGCGTGACCATCTGGCACTCGGTCACCGCCATCTCGCCAATGTCGATCGCGAAGCCAAGTTCCTCCGGCACGATCTCGACGGCCACCTGCCCGATGCGGATTTCACCGGCGAACGGGTGATCGTTGCCGTAACCGCGCTGCGTCGAATAGCCGAGGGCAAGCAGGAAGCCTTCGTCGCCGCGCGCGAGGTTCTGCAAGCGCGCCGCGCGTGACGCCGGTGTAAAGAGCGGTGAACGCACGAGGTCCTGGGGTTCGGGGTCGCTGGCGTGCGCGTGCGAGGCTTCGAGCAGGCCATCGCGTCCGAGCAGGTCGGTCACGCGTGGGATGGCGGCGATAGGCGGTACAGGCGGTATAGGCGGTACAGGCGGTACAGGCGGAATGGCGACCTCGTCGAACGTTGTCGCCGTCGCCTCGCCCGACTCGACCTCCCGGGTTGCTTCGGTCCGCACTTCTCCCTGCATTGCGTCATGCGCTGCGCCGTCGTGCGTCTCGCCTTCGGCGAGCAGCGCGAAGTCGAGCAGCCGCTGGGTGTAGTCGTACGTGGCGCCAAGCACCTGACCGCCCGGAACGTCCTTGAACGTGGCGGAGATGCGCCGCGACAGACGCATCGTGGCGGTATCGATGGGCTGGGTGGTCCCCAGGCGCGGAAGCGTCGTGCGATAGGCGCGCAGCAGGAAGATCGCTTCGACGAGATCGCCCGCCGCCTGTTTGATCGCCAGCGCGGCGAGCGTCTCGTCATACAGCGCGCCTTCGCTCATCACGCGCGCCACGGCGAGGCGCATTTGCTCGCGAATCTGGGCGACACTCAGCGCGGGCACCTCGGGATTGCCGCGCCGTGCCTTCGCCAGCAGATCCCACGATCGTTCGATGGCGCGCTCGCCCCCTTTGACTGCGACGTACATCAGCAAACCTCCACATGCGTGGTGCGCGGCAGCCCGAGCACCGTATCGCCTGCACCGATCAGCAGATCGAGCCCGGCGGGAAAGCGTGAGGCGAGGGCGGCACGCGCCTGCCAGAACGCGGCGTCGAGTCCGCCGACGGTGACGTCGGCATGCGTGGCGATGCCCGGGCCACGCAGACGCAGGCGCAACCCCTCGCAACCGGTGTGTCCGGCCGCGAGCGTCGGCACGTCGACGATCAGCGTGGTGCTGTCTTCGGGCGATTCGGCGGTGCCGAGCGCAAAGCGCTCGAGCGCGGGGCAATGCGCGGGATCGGTGAGCAGCGCAAAATGCGCGCCCGACAACGCGGACGCATCGTCGAGCAGCGGCGCGCCCGTGTGGAAGCGCAACGCGCTCGCGAGTTCCGGCAGCACACACTGCAGCCAGACGGCGGTCGTGGCGTCGGCCAGCGCGAGGAGGGTGGCGCGCGCCGCGACGCTGGCTTCCTCGCTCGGCGCAAGCCGACTGCCGACGCCGCGCAGCCGGCCGGGACGCGCGAGCGCATCGAGCACTGCGCGAAACACGTTTTGCGCGTCATGGACCGGGTCGGCAAAACCTGGCTGCAATTGCGACCAGTCCGGCATCGATGCCATGGACATTCAGGCCTCCCTTACCAGCGTGAAGAATTCGACGCGGCTTGCGGCCGCGTCGGCTTCGTTCCGGGCGGCGGCGGCCGCCAGCCGTGCAGCAATCGTCGCCAGCGGGCCAGCGGCGAGTGTGTTGCGGTGCTGCGGCATCTGCATGAGCGCGTCCAGACGGGCCACGCGCGCCGCGCACGCGGCATCGCGACCCAGCACGTAGCCGGTGCCGACGACGCCGTCGTGCTGACGCAACGTGCAACGCGTCACGGTCGTCTCGCCGAGGTTGAAGCGCTCGCCGCTGCCGCCGATGCGCCCCTGCACCATCACCAGCCCGGTCTGTGGCGCGCGCAGCCAGACGAACTCGGGGGCATCCGGGCAGCGAGCGATGGCGATGTCCAGTTCGTCGCGCGTGGCCCGCGCAAGCAGCGCGAGCCATTGCGCACGGGCAGGCGCGGCGCGCTGGCCTTCGTCACGCACAGTGTTGGAAGATGGGTTCGGCATAATTGTCTAGTCGTATAGACGTGTGTATGATCGCAATGACCTCGAATGAGGGGGTGCACGCGAAATCATTACAACTTTGCCGGGTGTCAATTTGATGACAGCACAACTCGAACGTGGTGGCGGTGTCGCCGTCTGGCGGCAGATTGCGCAGATTCTTGCGACGGAAATCGGTCAGCGTCGCTATGGCGAAGGCTTGCCCGACGACCGTCTGCCCAGCGAGACCGACCTCGCGCAACGCTTCGGGGTGAACCGCCACACGGTCCGCCGCGCCATTCTCGGGCTCGCGGAGCAGGGTCTCGTGAATGTCGAGCATGGCAGAGGCACTTTCGTGCAGGCGGGGGCGATCGGCTACGCGATCGGACGCCGCACGCGCTTTACCGAGAATCTCTCGCAGCACAATCTCAAGACGGCGCAGCAGATTCTGACGGCTCGGAAAGTGAAGGCCGAGGCGACCGTCGCGCACGCGCTCGGGCTGCGCGTGGGCGCACCGGTCTATCGCGTGGCGCTCACGCGTCGCAGTCTCGATGCACAAGGCGTCGAGCTGCCGCTCGCGTATAGCGAGAACTGGTTTCCGGCGGCGCGCTTTCCCGACTTCGCGGATGTCGTTGCGCAGCACACGTCGATCAGTGCGGCGCTCGCGAGCTTTGGCGTTACCGACTACACACGCCGCGAGAGCCGCATCGGCGCCCGGCTTCCCGACGCCGATATCGCGCGCCATCTCGGCATCAATCGTCAGCAACCGGTGCTGAGCGTCGAGAGCACCGATGTGGACGACGCGAACCAGCCGATCAAGTACGGCATCGCCTATTTCCCCGCGGATCGCATGCAGCTTGTTGTGCAAGGAGAGACGCAATGAGTGATCTGCACGATGCGCGCCGTACGCACCCTACGCGCGATACTGGGGCCGATATGGGCAATCCGGGCAATCCGGTCGATCAGGGCGATCAGGGCGATCAGGTCGATCAGGCGCTCGACCTCTCCCAGGCGCGCTTTGCGATCTATTACGCGCCGCCTGCGGGTTCGTGCTGGTGGAACGAGGGCAGCCGGTGGCTGGGGTGCGATGCGATCACCGGGCGCAGGCTCGATGCGCCGCAAGTCCCCGGTCTGTCGCGTGCGCTTCACGACCTGACGGTCGACGCGCGGCGTTACGGATGGCATGCCACGCTCAAGGCACCGATGCGCCTCGCACCGCACGTCCAACGTCGCGATCTGTCAGGCGTCGCGGCGGCGGTGGCCGCGCGCCATGCGCCGTTCGATCTCCCAATGCGCATTGACGTCATGGGAACCGACCATGGCACGCGGCATGGCTTTGTCACGTTGCGTCCCGTGGGCGAGACTGTTGGCGCGAAAGCCGTCGATGCGCTCGCCGCCGACTGCGTGCAAGCGTTCGACAACCTGCGCGCGCCGCCCAGCGGCGACGAACTGGCGAAGCGCCATGCGCAGCCGCTGACGGCGCGGCAGCGCGAGAGGCTCGCCCAATGGGGCTATCCGTACGTGCTCGACGAATTCCGTTTGCATATGACGCTGTCCGACCGTGTCGACGCGAGCGACGCTGCTGCGATCGTCGATTGGTGGCAACCTCGCGTGCAGGCGCTCGGGCCGATGCGCGTGGACGGCCTGGCGCTCTTCGTTCAACCGTCGCCCGGTCAACCATTCATAATGCACGAGCGCTTTGACTTCGCGGAGGTCGCATGAGTCGCCCGCGTCTCTTTTACGTGATTGGCCCGTCGGGTGCAGGCAAGGATTCGTTGCTGACCTATGCCCGCGGGCGGATCGATGCTGCGCCGACCGGCGGCATGCCGGTGCTTTTCGCGCACCGCTACATTACGCGGGCGCCCGCCGAGGGCGAAAACCACATCGCGTTGTCGCCCGCCGAATTTGCGGTGCGGCACTCGCTGGGGTGCTTCGCGCTCGACTGGGAAAGCCACGACTGCCGGTATGGCGTCGGCATCGAGATCGATGCCTGGATGTCCGCCGGAGCGAGCGTCGTCGTCAACGGCTCTCGTGAATTTCTCGCGCAGGCCGTGCATCGCTATGGCGAACGTCTCTCTCTGGTGGAGATTCGTGTCGACCCAAAGGTGCGTGCCCTGCGCCTAGCGCGTCGAGGCCGCGAAACGGGCGATGCCCTCGACGAACGCCTTTCTCACAACGTGGTTTGGTCGCCTCCAGGCGATGTTCCGCTGTGCGTCATCGACAACGACGGGCCGCTCGCCGAGGCGGGCGATCGTCTGGTCGGCGTGCTGATGCAGCCACCGCTCACGTGAGCGGCGCACGGGACATCGAGGACCTCATGGCGAGTCCGTCGCGCATGTGTCGACGATGGTTTGCACGGCAATGGGCGCTTGAGAAGGCGTTGAACTGGCGCGCGACACGGCAGATCGCCTCGGCGTCGTGGCACACCGCGACGCGCAACGCAGGCGGACTTGCCGCCGCTTCTGTAAAATGCCGCTTTTGCTTCGATTTCGCGTGCCTCCGATGGAGGTGCGTCCGGTCTCCGACGTATGTCTTTTGCTTGTATTGCGGCGGCGCGCCGCTTCGACTACACGGCGCATCTGCCGCTCGTGATCGGTTCGCAGCGTTATGGGTGGATTCGCCGTCGCGACGTCGAGTCGCTGCGCCGCTGGCCCGACGTGTTCGAGATCAACTCGCTGGCGGTGCGTATTCATCCGCGCCACGACACCTGCGAAGCCCGCACGGCGGCGCTGGCGTCGGTGATCGAGGCGCTGGCGGAGCAGGGACGCATTACCGGCTGGCGCAACGAGCGCTACGCGATCCGTCAGCGGCTCTACGACGCGCCGATGGCGTGGATCGAGCGCGCGGCCTCTCGTTTCTTCGGCACGCGCACGTTCGCCGTGCATGTGAACGGCTATGTGCCGTCTCGCTTCGTCGGCGAAGCGCCGGCATTGTGGATTGCGCGGCGTAGTGTGCACAAGGCGACCGATCCGGGGTGTCTCGACAATACGGCGGCCGGTGGCATCGGCAACGGGATCGGTGTGGGCGACACGCTCGTCAAGGAGTGCTGGGAAGAAGCCGGGATTCCCGCGCATCTGACCAACGAGGCGCGGCCCGGCCGCACGCTGCATATCCTCGCGGAGATTCCGGAGGGGGTGCAGTGGGAGCAGATTTTCGTCTACGATCTCGCGCTGCCGCGCGGCTTCGTGCCCGAGAACCAGGACGGCGAGGCGAGCGCGCACGGCTTGTGCCTGGCCGGCGAGGTGCGGGACATGATCGGACGCGGCAAGATGACCGTCGACGCGGGCCTCGCGAGCCTCGATTTCCTGCTGCGCGAGGGGGTCGTTCACGCGAAGGACTGCGCCGGCATCGAGGCACTGTTCAAGCCGGCAGACGAGTAATCGAGGCAAGCGGCTGCACGGCCACCGACACGAATTTCAACACTGCAACGACATTGCAAGCCTTTGCGCAGGAGCATCCATGGCACCGATCGAAAACAGCTACATTCTGAAGTTGTCCTGCCCGGACCGTCCCGGTATCGTCCACACGGTGGCCGGTTTCCTGGTCGAGCGCGGTGGCAACATTCTCGACTCGGCCCAATTCAACGATCGCTTCACCGGCGGTTTCTTCATGCGCGTGCACTTCGAGCAACTGCCGGGTCAAACCGATCTGGCGACGTTGCAGCGCGACTTTGCGCCGCTCGCCGAGCAGTATGAGATGCAGTGGGAACTGGTCGACGCAGCGATCAAGCCGCGCGTCATGCTGATGGTCTCGAAGATCGGCCATTGCCTGAACGATCTGCTGTTTCGCTACAAGACCGGGCAGCTCAACATCGAAATTCCGGCGATCGTCTCGAACCACAAGGATTTCTACCAACTCGCGGCGAGCTACAACATTCCGTTTCATCATTTGCCGCTCATGAACGCGACGCCGGAATCGAAGGCCGCGCAGGAAGCCAAGGTCTACGAGCTGGTTCAGGACAACAACATCGATCTGGTGGTCCTGGCGCGTTACATGCAAGTGCTCTCGAGCGATCTGTGCAAGAAGCTTGCGGGCCGCGCGATCAACATTCACCACTCGTTCCTGCCCAGCTTCAAGGGCGCGAAGCCGTACTACCAGGCGTTCGACCGTGGCGTGAAGCTGATTGGGGCGACGGCACATTACGTGACGTCCGATCTCGATGAAGGTCCGATCATCGAACAGGAGGTCGAGCGCGTCGATCACACGATGGATCCGGAGCAACTCAGCGCCATCGGGCGCGACGTGGAATGCGTGGCGCTTGCGCGCGCCGTGCGTTTCCACGCTGAGCATCGCATTCTGCTCAACGGCCACAAGACGGTGATCTTCCGCTAAGCGGCGCGCCCGCCAGTCACAGCACGCGACGCCCCCGGGACGCCAGGTTCCGGGCGTTGCCGTCGGTCGTCGCGGCGCGCTCCCCAATGCAGCGAACGCAGCGGATGAGGCGAACGGAGCGAACGGAACATTAGCTGCGTCGCGCCAGCTCGCTGCCCGCGTCGCTGGCCAACCGGGCGATCGACATCGTCGAGCTCATGGCAATCAGCCCCACTGTCAGGAACGCCCACGGGAAGTCGACGCCGGTGACGTGATCGCGGCCATGCAGCCACGACGACGTTTGCAACACGGCCGCGCCAATCGTAATGCCCAGGGTAAGCGACACCTGCTGCGCGACACTGGCCAGACTCGTCGCCTGGCTCATGCGATTCCCGGGCACGTCGGCGTACGAGATGGCGTTCAGGCTGGTGAACTGCAACGAACGGAAGCATCCACCGAACAGCAGCGTGCCGAGGATTGCCAGATGCGACGTCTGCTCGGTAAACAAACCGTAGCCGCCGAGGGTCGCCGAGGCGATGAGCGCGTTGGTCATCAGCACGCGCCGAAAGCCCCAGCGTTGCAGAATGCGCAGCGAGAGCGTCTTCATGAACATGGCGCCCGCGGCCGAAATGAACGTGAGCGCGCCCGACGCCATCGGCGTCAGACCGAATCCCAGTTGAAGCATCAACGGCAGCAGGAACGGCGTGGCGCCAACGCCAATCCGGAACAGGCTGCCGCCCGCGACACCCGCGCGAAACGTGGGGATGCGGAAGAGGTCGAGTCGCAGCAGCGGATGGGCGAGCCCGTTCGCGTGACGCAGATACGCACCGAGCAGCGCCGCACCGATGGCGACGAGCCCGAGCGCCAGCGGCGTGGGAATCAGATGGCGGCCGATCGTGGACAGGCCCAGCATCACGAGCGAAAGTCCGAGGCCCGACAGCACGAAGCCCTTGACGTCGAGCGGCGGCATGTCGTCTTCATACAGATCGGGAATGTACTTCGTCGCGAGGATGAAGCCGAGCACGCCAATCGGAATGTTGATGAAGAAGATCCAGCGCCAATGCCAGTAGGTGGTGATAAAGCCGCCAAGCGGTGGGCCGAGCACCGGGCCGACCAGTGCAGGAATGGTGAGGTAGTTGAGCGCGCGCACCATGTCGCGCTTCTCCACGGACTTGAGCAACGCAAGCCGTCCTACCGGCACCATCATCGCGCCGCCCATGCCTTGCACGAAACGCGCGATTACCAGTTCCGGCAGATTGGTCGAGATCCCGCAGCAGATCGAACCGAGCACGAATACGCCGATGGCGGTGCGAAAGACATTGCGCGTGCCGAAGCGATCGGCAATCCAGCCGCTGATCGGAATGAACACGGCCAGGCTGATGAGGTAAGTCGTGAGCGCGAGCTTGAGCGTGATCGGGCTCTCGCCGAAATCTTTCGCGATCAACGGCAACGAGGTGGACAACACGGTCGAATCCATGTTCTCCATGAACAGCGCGCAGGCAACGATCAGTGGAACAAGCATGAGGCATGGCGTTGCCGTCGCGGCAACCGGATAAGCATTGGACTATCGGCACCGCGCACGAGACGCTGTGCGTGGCCGGGGGGTAACCGATGACATGGAGGCAGCGCCGGGCGTGGCATACGCGACGGCGGCGCTCCGTGTCTTATAGCAAACTTCGCGCCTGTGCGTATCGTTGACGTGTGGCGCCAGCGCGCACGCGGGCTTTCGCAGCACTTGTCTCGTGCACCGGCGTTTTGAAGGGCGGAATGCTGTGTCGTATCTCGATACGTTGTTTTGACTGGCGAACCGCTGAGCTGGCAACGGCATGCCGGTGATGCGGGCGATGCCGGTGAGCATGTGCTCGCCTACGCCTTCGCCTACGCCGACACCTTCGCTTGACGCGATGCGAGGAAGTCGCGCAACACGTGAAGGTGGGTGTGTGCGTCGCCGTCTTCGAGTCGATGGGCCGCCGTCAGCAACGTGACCGGGCCTTCGGCCAATCGTGCGCGAAGGTCCGCGAGGGTGGCATTGTGTTCGGCATCGAGCGCGGCGAGTTCATCGAGATAGCGCTGACGGAAGTCGTCGAACTGCGTCGGATGCTGATGAAACCACTGTCGCAGCGGCGTGCTCGGTGTCACGTCTTTAGCCCAGTAGTCGATGTGGGCCTTGGCTTTGGCGAGTCCGCGTGGCCACAGGCGGTCGGCGAGGATGCGTTGTCCGTCGGCGGGATCGGGGGCGTCGTAGGCGCGCTTGAATTGAATGGCGAGGTGCTTGGCAATGCGTTTGCGTGCGGCACTGGCCTTGGCCGATGGTGCTGCGTGAGTGGTTTTCGTCGACGGCATGACGCACGGCCCTCCGGAGTGAGCGCGCGAACGCGCGACACCCCAGAGCTTACCGGAGCGGCGCGATGCCGGCGAGTGCCGCCGCCCCACGGCGTCTCGTCCGAATGCCGCGAGCTTTCGCCCGCGTGTGGCTGACAAGGCACCCGTCAGAAGCGCCAGTTGAGGTTGCCGTACACGGCATTGTCACTGAGCTTGCTGCTGAACTGACCTGTATAGCTCACGCCAAGGGTCAGCGCGGCGCCGATGAAGGCATCGATACCGGCGCTGAGCACCGCAGCATCCCGGGCAATGGGAACGCCCGCCACCGTGAAGGCTGTCGAAGTGCCGGAGAATGCCAGGCGCATGTCCGGCGTGTCCGCGCCATAGGCGTGGCGCCAGCCTGCTGACAAACGCACGCGTCCCGCCGCCGCCGAGCCGGTGCCGAAGGCCATCTCGCCACGCAGGCCGGCAGTCGAGAACGTGATGCCTTGCGATTGCTCGTCGGCGTGAAGCGCGGCGACGCTGCCCGTTTCGTCGAACGCGCCGGAGCGCATACGTGCGTAGGCCAGGTTGGCGAACGGCTCGATGCTGGCGGGGCCAGCGTCCAATCGCCATGCGGCTTCTCCGAAGATCTGCCACACCGATGCGTCGTAGCTCCCCCGCGCCGTCTGCACGATGGGGCCGATGGAAATGCCGCGCTGCGAACTGATTTGCTGCCATGCGTAGGCACCGCCGAGCGTGGCGCCCAAGCGTCCGAACCGACGATTCACGTAAGCGCCGATCTGCGCATCGTTGCTTTTGCCGGAAGCACTCGACCCTGTGTTGAACGTGCTGTGTCCGAGACCACCGAACCCGCCTGCACGCCACGTGTCGCCCAGCGGCACGTCGACACCGGCAAGCACGCCCATGCCGCGCCGATGCAATGTCGAGGCGCCGGAGCCGCCGTCGGCCACCGGTTCGGGGCGCAACTGACCATCGTTACCGTAGACCGACGCCCATGCTTGTGTCACCCGATGCTGTGCACGGCAGTCGCTAGCGCGCTTGACCGGAGCCACACCCGTGAGCGACGGCTCGTCGTCCGACGATGCGTCGTCACAATCCTGCCCAGGCGAGAGACTCTCGCGTAGTCGTTGTGAGACGGCATCGCGCGCCACCTGACTTTGGCTCAGCAGCATCGATTTGATCGACGCATACATGCTGCCGTCAAGACTCTCGAAAGCGGCCGGCGCCGTGTCGGCGGTGAGGCCAAGCGCTGCCTGATACAGGGCGCTGCCCGCACCGAGTGCCTCGACCGCGCCTGCCGCCGCCTTCTGATTCGGGGTGACTGCGCCAGTCGGGAACGGCGTGCCGTTGGACGCGAATGACAACAGCGCGGTGGTTGGCGTGTAAGTGACCTGCGGCGTGAGATAGAGCAGATTGGTCGACGCCGACGCGAACGTCCCCGAGACGCCGCCCGGCGCCGAGACGACCACGGCCCCCGAGACGTCGGCCGGTTGCGTGCCCGGCGTCGCGTTGACGACGAGATTGCTGCCGCCGATCGACGCGCTGCCGGTCGCATCCACCTGACTGGGTGCGGTGCCGGGGGTCACACTCACTTGCAACGTCGAACCCGGGTCCAACGTGAGATTGCCATTGACGACCAATATCGCGCCCGGCGCGCTGACAATGATCTGACTGCCGCTCGCAGCGCTCAGCGACCCGGTTTGCCCGCCTGCACCGCTGGCGGCGAGGCGCAGCAGCCTGCCGCCGGCCTGCAATGGCGGGGTCGAGGCGGGAGTCATCAGCGTAGCGCCCGTGAGCACCGACACTGGCGAGTTGGGGAGGTTGCCGATACTGAGTGTGCCGCCCGCGACCGTGGTCGGACCGGCGAGCGGGTTTTGCACGCCGACCGTGAGCGTGCCACTGCCGGTTTTCGTCAGCGCGCCACTGCCTGAGATGCTGCCCGGGAAGTTACCGGCTGCAAGCGTTACCGAGCCACCGTTGATGTCGAGGCCCCCTTGCGCCGTGCCGCTCAGTGAAGGCAACGCGACGTCGACTCCCTGCGTAGTCACGGTGCCTTGCGAGATCGTCAGCGCGCCGCTGCCGAGACCGGTCGGGGAGGTGACGGCCACGGTCCCGCCGTTGACGGCTGTGCCGCCCGTGTAGCTATTGTTGCCGCCGAGCGTGATGCCTTGCGAGTCGTTCAGCGCGAGCCCGCCGTTGCCCGAGACGTCGCCGCTCAGGGTG